>CAKPST010000020.1 GCA_934183355.1 uncultured Prevotella sp. | reverse complement strand
CCTCCCTGCGGGGGAGGGGCCGGGGATGGGGCTTTCTGGGTTTGGGCTTTATCCGTTATTAAAAACCTTATACGGGTCCATTTGCTGCATTTTCTTCTTTATGTCCTGTTCAATGCCTTCGGTAGGCTGCGGAGCATCCTGTTGCATCTCATTGGCAGCAGCCTCGTCGGCATTGGCACCTTCATTGTCGCCCAACGCCTTGCGCACCTCGCTACGCTCTCTGTATGCGTCTATCGAAAATGGATTGACATCTATCACCATGCCGTATGTCGTCTCAGCCTCCTTCATGTTGCCCATGGCTTTCTCCACACGTGCCTTCAGCAGCAACACGTCCTCGCTACCCTCTATATGCTCGTACAGATAGTTGGCATCCTCGGCAACCTCAGCCGTCTCGCCATTCTCCAGCAACACATTGGCGCGAAGCAATCGAGCAGCGTCGAAGTCGTCGCGCATGCGTATGGCTTTGGTCAGCATAGCCACAGCATTCGTCGGGTCGCCCTGTCCACGACAAGCCTTGGCATACAGGAAATAGGTCTGCACATTCTCCGCATCGAGCAACAGCGCCTTCTCGCAAGCCTCCGACATCGCCGTATAGTTCTCCATCATATACGCCACCTCAGCCATACGCAGCAACACAGCCACATTGTCGGGCTGAGCCTCCAGTATATGCTGCAACTCCTCGTAGGCATTCTGCATGTCGCCCATCGAGATATAAGCCTGCGACAGATAGTCGCGACATTCGAGATCGTCGGCGTTCAGCTGCAGAGCATGCTCAAAGCACTTCACAGCATAGTCGAGCTGCTGCTGCCTGAGAGCACGCACACCGTCATATTTCAACACGCCGAAATTCTTCTCTTCTTCCTGTTTCACCTCTTCCGAAGTCTTCCGACCACCAAATAGTTTCTTGAAAAAGTTCATATTCTACTAATTGTTTAGGTTTAAATTAATTGCAAAGATACGGTTTATTTGTCGCATATCATTAATTACAAATGTTTATTTTTCTACTGCAATCTGCAATTTTGAGGACAAAACCCAGCATAACCCACTGATAGTGTTAGCCTTACAGAATTGCAGCAGACATCTGCAATCTGCAAGCATCTGCAATTTTTCAAAAACGAAGGCAATCCTAAAACATTAAATCAAGCACCCTTGTACGAATAGTAACAGGCCTTGGTACGAACAGTACCAAGCCTTGGTACGAATTGTTTTAAGCCTTTGTACGACGATTACCCGTAACGCGTGATGACATAAACGCACCAACGTCATTAACGATTGACATTAATTATGTTTATTTTCACAATCTATGTTTGTGGCATCAACAAAAATGCTGTATATTTGCTGATGAAATAAAACATGACGAATAAACGGTGAACCATTTATCTATGATGAATATAAAGAAACTGATTATTATCGCTCTCATAGCTGTTGCCATGCCGGCAGCAGCACAGGATGACAACAATAGGAAGTTGGCGCAGCCTCAGTTTGACGAGTCTGCCCTACAGCGCATCATGCCTACACGCTATGGTGGACGTTCGCGCAAATGGCGCGAGGAAGCCATTGCCGAGCAGAATAAAGCCGAGCAGAATACAGAATTGCAAGACTCGCTGCATCTGCCCAAGATGAATGCCTATGGACAACCCGAAACCATCAGCTACTATCCTACCAACTTCTGCGGATGGTATAACTGGGGATTGCACAAAGGACTCAACGTGCAGATAGGTGCATCGGTGTTCGCACAGTTTGGCAAGGGTGCTCATCACGGAGCTGGTTTCCAACAGAACATCGCCATGATGTACGCCACCCCCATTACGGACAAATTGTCGTTGGCTGTAGGCGGCTATCTCAACAACATCAACTATGCTGGCAACAACTGGCGCGAAGCCGGATTGTCGGCTGTCATGGGCTATCGATTCAACGAGCACTGGGAGGCTTATGTATATGGTCAGAAGTCGATAACCAACAACATCTCCAACCGCTTGCGCTACAGCATGTACGACGGCTATTATGGTGGCTTCTACGGACCAGGTATGGGAGGTTTCGGCGGTTTCAGCCGCAACTTCTTTGGCATGCCTGCCTACTCTGTCTACGACCTAACAAACATGGGCGACCGCATCGGGGCTACCGTGCGCTACAACGTCAACAACAACCTGAGTATCGAAGTGTCGGTTGAGAACCGTTGGTTGCCGAGTAGATAAATCCTTTTTCTACATCTTAATTAATGAACGATATAAAATATGATTAAAGATATAATGAATCACAACGCTGATGCCGCAGCGGGACTGAAAGAATTGGAGGTGCTGAAGAAGTATTTTCCACAGTGCTTCCATACTGATGGCGAATTTGATATAGAGGCTTTCAAGGCTGCACTGCCTGGAGGTACTACTATTACCGACGAGACAAGCGGTTTCAACTGGTTGGGCAAGAACTATGCCCGTATGCTTACTAATATGGACACTACCACACTTATTCGTCCCGACGAGGAGCATAATGCAAAGCCTGAGAATAAGGACAGCCAGAATGTATATATCAGTGGCGACAATCTGGATGCGCTGCAGCATTTGGTGAAATCGTATAGCGGTAAGGTGAAGGTGATTTATATCGACCCTCCATACAATACAGGTTCTGACGGCTTTGTGTATAATGACAAGTTCAATTTTACTGCCGAGGATCTTGCCAAACGCTTGGATGTAAGTCCTGAGCGTGCCGAGCGTATTCTCTCTATGACTCGTCGTGGAAGTGCCAGCCATGCGGCTTGGCTCACCTTTATGTTGCCTCGTCTGTCGTTCGCACGCGATTTGCTGACTGATGATGGAGTGATATTTATATCTATTGATGATAATGAACAGGCAAATCTGAAGAGGCTGTGTGATGAGGTGTTTGGTGAGGAGTGCTTTATTGCACAATTTATTTGGATATCTAAGACTGGTGGAGGCAGTGATAATAGTCATGTCGTTTCAGATCATGAGTATGTATTGTGCTACTCACACACTCCAGATGCGGATAATTCTATTTCAAAGATCTTGGTTGAATCAGAGGTGTTGGATAAAAAAGATGAATTTGGCCCTTATCGTTTAGGAAGAGAACTAAATAAGTGGGGTTCAAATTCAAGGAGAGAAGACAGACCAACCATGTTTTTCCCCATTGCAGGTCCTAATGGAGAGAACGTATATCCAATAAGAAATGATGGAACAGAAGGATGTTGGCGATGGGGAAGGCAAGCTATGTTCACTGCTGTTGAGAAGCATAATGTAGAATTCGTAAAGAGATCAAATGGAACATATATTGTCTATGAGAAAATTAGATCAAACGATCCTAGACAGAAACCATTTAGAACTTTCTTAAAGGATACAGGCACAACAGCAGAAGGAACGAAACAAATAAAAAAAATATTTGGTACAAAGGTGTTTTCATATCCTAAACCAATTCAATTGGTTAAGCAATTATTGGAAATGGGATTGGATGATGGTGATATCTTTGTCGATTTCTTTGGTGGATCCTCTACATCTGCTCATGCAATCTTGGAAAACAATATAGCTAAGGGGATTAATGTTAAATATATTCTTATTCAGCTTCCTGAGAATTGCAATCTTGATACCGAGGCAGCCAAAGCCGGCTATACGACCATCGACGAAGTCGGTATGGAGCGCATCAAGCGAGCCGCCAAGAAAATTAAGGAAGACAATCCAATCTTTGCAGGTGACCTTGGCTTCAAGCATTACACTTTGGAAGAGCCGAAGGAAGATGCATTGCTGCAGATGGAGCAGTTTGACCCATCTAAAGATCTTTTATCTCCGTTAGGAGTTGAAGATTTCGGCATTGAGACCGTTCTTCGCACATGGCTCGTTGCTGACGGCTATGGCTTGACCGAGGATGCAGAGGAAGTGATGCTTGGCGATTATAAAGCCTACTGGAAGGATGACCACCTCTACATGATCTGTCCAGACCATGACTTTAATGAAAGTAGCGTCGCAGCCTTAATGGATAAGTATAATGGTGAGCCATTCTCTCCTCACAATATTGTAATCTTCGGCTATAGCTTCGGCTTCACCCATCGTGAGGAACTGCAGAAAAACCTCCGCACGCTGAAGGAGGGTAACAAGACCTTGACTGTAAACATAGATGTAAGATATTAAAAACAACATACGATGTATCTAAAGAAATTACATATCAGCAACTTCCGTTGCTTCCGCGACTACACCATTGAGTTCGCACCCGGTGTAACCGTGCTATTCGGTAAGAATGGTTCGGGCAAGTCTACATTGATACATGCCATTCATAAGGCATTGAGCTTTTTGATGTATTCCGAAGAAATAAAAGAGAAAACAGGGAAAGGGAAGAAAGCGAAAGTTATTGACGTTAAAACTTTCAGACTTAATAATCCATATCCTACTGTAGAAGGTTTCTCTGTGTTAGATTGTAACTATGAAGGAGTCAAACCGATTGAATATGAAATAAACATTCATGCTGATGCAATATTCGGAGAGCATTTTCCTTTAGATTGGGATATGACAGGAGTTGCTCCAAAGATGTCTTTGAGAAAGTCGGGATACAGAAAGGAGTTTTTGGAACTATACAAATGGAGCAAGGATACCTGTCCTTCGCCCCAATTACCGCTATTGGCTTATTATTCTGACGGTTATCCACATTATACTCTTTTTAACCAACGCAACAGAAAAGAGGAAACAAAGCGCAATTTTCATTTGAAGAATAGTTTTCCAGAGCTGGGATATACCGATTGGAACTCAGAGAAAGGGTTTACCAATATATGGTTAGAGAGACTGAGAAATAAGTTGATCCGTCAAGAGGTTATTCCAAGGGAGATAAGACTTATAGAGGATAGATACAAGGCTGGTAAAATAGAAAAAGAGAAGTATAACGCCTTTATAGAAGCAAGCAAAAAAGAATTAGAAGAATGTAATAATGAGATAAGTAAAATATCGACTTGTTTACAGCTGTTTTCTGAGGGAGATGGTAACAATATGGAAGTGGCATCGTTGGAATTAGGTATCCACAACAGGACAGAAGTAAATATTGTTACTCCTGATAGGGAACGGTATGCTTTTTCAGTTTTGTCTACAGGATATAAGCGATTGTTTTATATTGCATTGGATTTAGCCTATCGTTCATTTCTGCTAAGTAATGGAACAAGTACAGACATTACGGGTGTTGCAATCATAGATGAAATTGATTTGCATCTGCATCCAGAATTGGAACAAACAGTATTGGAAAGGCTGACAAAGACTTTCCCAAACATTCAGTTTATTGTTTCTACACATTCGCCACTGGTGTTGACGGATATAGATACTGTTACTGGCAGAAACAAGGTGATGCGTATGACTCCTGCGTGCGATGCTCCAGAGGAATGCCGCAATATATATGGTATAGACTACAATCAGATGTTAGAAGAGAACATGGGTGTGCGCAAGCGCAAACCAGAGATTCAAGAACTCTTCGACAAGGCATGGGATGAAGTGGCAGAGAAAAATACAGAGGCAGCAAAGGCAATAGTAGATAAACTCGAAGCAAAGAAGACTCCAGCCGACCAAATAGAATTGATACAACTGCGTGCTATCATAAACCGTATTGAAATTATTGGCAAATGAGGTACATAGAAAAGCATTATGATACTCCTACTGTTATTCAGCACGAGCAGGAATTGTCCTCTGTGAATCTTGACGAAGCAAGTCTTCTGAAAAGAAAAGAGACAGAGAAGCTTGATGGCAATCTTCTCTACAAAGAGCAAATAAGAAGTACAAGATGGATTCCGCATTGGAAGGACTTACAGGCACAAATGTGTCAAGACCAAGGTGGAGTATGTTGCTATTGTGGTTTGAAACTTCAATTTCCAGATACGCAACATTATAGTGTTGAGCATGTTCAGCCGAGAAGTAAGTTTCCTGAGTTGGTAGGAGAATATAAGAACCTATTGCTGTCTTGTCATAGTTCAGAGTTTGAGCGGGCACAATTGAAAGAAACGATTCACAGTAAGAAGGAAAGAAAAAATACTTTTCATTGTGATGAATTTAAGGATAATAAAGAATTGCATTATAGTCCTTTACAAGCAGATTGTGCTTCACACTTTTCATATAAACTAAATGGCGAAGTAAAAGGGAGTGACAAGGAAGCTGAAGAGGATATTAAAACTCTCAACTTGAATTGTCATAGTCTGAAAGAAAGAAGACGCGAACAAATGCTGGCTTATTCTTTTTTGACCAAGGATTCTCAGGAAATGCTTGATATAGATTCTTTGAAAGCATATCGCCAAGAAGTGGAAAAACGTGATGCGAATGGGAATCATAGCGAGTTCTATTTTGTCATTGCAGATTTATTAGACCAACTTCTCCCTATATAGTATAAGTTAAGATGGAATTAAAACTCGAAAATAACCTCGCACACCAAATGATGCCTGTTGATGGCGTTGCCACAGTGGTAGAGGCTTCTATACAAGAACCAGCTAAGCAGAGCCACCAAAACCCACTATTGAAGCGACAGCTCGATGGTGTGGCATTACGCATAGTTCGCCAGAATGGAAAGATATTGGATAAAGCCACCAAGCAAAGGGTGACTCATTATATGCTCTCGGATAAGATAAAGAGTTTGCCGTATCATCGCCTTCTTGACATCAAGATGGAGACGGGTACTGGTAAGACCTACGTCTATACCCGTACCATGTTTGAACTGCACAAGCGTTGCGGATTCAACAAGTTCATCATTGCCGTTCCTACCTTGCCTATCAAGGCTGGTACTGCATCATTCCTTAAGGAACAAGAGGTGAAACGCCACTTTGAGATGGTGTGCAACTACAATGCAGAGATAGAGTTGTGCTTGCTTGAACCTCAGAAGCAACAGAAAAAGGGACGTCTGAATATGCCTTCTGCAGTAGGACATTTCTTCTATGGCTCGCACCATGTTAAGCATAAGATATATGTGCTATTGCTAAATACGCAGCTCATAACCAATGGAAAGCTGCTTACCCGTGAGGACTATGACCAGATGCTGGGCGAATTCCATCGTCCAGTGGATGCTATTGCAGATACTAAGCCTGTGTTGATTATCGACGAGCCGCATCGTGTGGAGCGTGGTAGCAAATCGTACGCTGCACTTATTGAGAACTTCCGACCTCAGTTGGTGTTGCGTTATGGTGCTACATTCCCAGAACTTACGGTAGGTAAAGGTAAGAACAAACATGCGGTAAAGGACTATCAAGAACTAATTTATGACTTGAATGCAGCTGATTCTTTCAATCAAGGACTCATAAAGGGCGTTGCAAAAGAGCATCTGGAGTTGCCTGGAGGTAAGAAGGCTGAAAAGAAGGTGAAGGTACTATCAACCGTGAAAGGTGATAGTGCCAACATGAAGCTGACAAGCGCAGACAACACGGGCAAGACTTTCACGATTCATGTGGGGGAGAGTCTTGGCTCTATTGATAATGATTTGGATGGCGTTGTTGTAGAGGCTATCAGTAAGAATAGCGTCAGCTTAAGTAATGGTCAGGAGAAACAGACAGGAGAAGAGTTCTTTCCTGATCAATATGGTGTGTCCTATCAAGAGGGTATGATAGAGTTGGCCTTGATGCGCCATTTTGAGACAGAACGTGAAAATTTCTGTCGCGAAGGACTGCCTATCAAGACATTGGCACTGTTCTTTATTGACAGCATTGAAAGTTTTCGCGGACCTGAAGGTAAGAATGATGGCTGGCTGAGAAAAAAGTTTATCGATATATTGGAAGCAAGAGTGAAGAAGGAATTGACACGACAGAACACTCCTGAATACGAGGCTTATCTCAAAGCCACTCTTGAAAACATAGATTCCTCATGTGCAGGATACTTCTCGCAGGACAATAATGACTCTGATGAGAATGTTGCCAATGAGGTAAAGGTGATTCTTCATGGCAAAAAAGAACTGTTGAGTTTTACTGATAAGGAAGGTAAACCCAATGTACTGCGATTTCTATTCTCTAAGTGGACATTGAAGGAAGGATGGGACAACCCGAATGTGTTTACTATCTGCAAGTTGCGCTCAAGTGGATCAGAAATCAGTAAGTTGCAGGAGGTAGGCCGTGGTCTGCGTCTGCCTGTTGACAGTGCAGGAAACCGCATCAGCGATTCTTCATTTATGCTCAACTACATCGTAGACTTCACGGAGAGGGACTTTGCCAATAAGCTGGTAGCTGAAATCAATGGTGAGCTTGACGCAGACCAGAAGAACCCACTTTCGATTACTGCAGAAGATATCATCAAGGTCGCCAAGAAACGCAACATGGATGTCAACAAGTTCTTTGGAGAACTGCTGACTAAAGGCTATGTTGACTTTGACAAGAATGTAGTACCTGAGAAGTTTGACGATTTGCTGATAGACTATCCTGAGTTCAAGGATGTAACGACGGGCGTGAATACCAATCGAATCATAAACCGTAACAGCAATCGTAATGATAAGATTCATATCCGTAAAGCAAGATTTGAGGAACTGCGGGAATTATGGGCACAGCTGAACAGAAAGTATGTTCTGTACTTCAATAAGGAGATTGACAAGAAGATAGAAGCAGAACTGCCATCTATCATTAAGAATAAGCATGTGTTCTCCCTTCAAACCGTAGAGTCTTCACGTAAGGTTCTGCAATTTGAGGGAAACGTAGCTGTTGCCAATGAATGTTTGCATGCTGAGTTGACATTACACGATCGCCATTATGGTTATAATAAATTCCTAAAGCAAGCATCAAGACACACCAATATTCCAATACATATACTGCATAAAGCTATATGTGAAGCTGCAAATGGAGGCTATAAACTTACCAATGAAATGTTTAATGACAGTTCTTTGACAAGATTGATTGGTGCTGTGGATGACTGGAAGTGTGACCAACTGGTAGGCTTCGTGCGCTATAAGCAAGCTAATTACACGGTAAAAGAAACCAAGCTCACCAATGCTGATGGCACGGTGAAGAATGAAGTCGTTCAAGCATACATTGGAAATAAGAGTGTACAAGGCGAGCCCCCTGTCAAGTATCTTTATGATGCTTATGCTCATGACTCTGGGCTGGAACTACAGAATATAAAGACTGAGATTGACGAAGTTGTTGTATATGGCAAAATACCGTCTCACAGCATCTGTATTCCTACTGTGGCTTCAAGCAACTATAGCCCAGATTTTATGTATGTGGTCAAGAAGTCCGACGGCTCCAAAGAACTTAACATCGTGATTGAGACTAAGGCGTATGATAAGGAGTCACATATATCACCTGATGAAGATACCAAAATCTCGTGTGCAGAGGAGTTCTTCAAGGCCATGACTGCAAATGGTTATACCGTACACTTCCGAAAGCAAATCAACAGTACCAGTGTCAAGAACATCATTGATGAGTTGGTAATAGGATAGGAAGTCGACGCCAAACAGGCGCAGAAAGCAGTAGCGGAGAAATTCATTCATTCCTCCGCTACTGCTTTATTTGATTCACAAAAAATGAGGGAATAGTCCTTTTTATTATTCGTTTCCAAGTACATCCGAGTTGTAGTCTGTCTCTTTGCTCGGTATGGTCCATGTCCAACCATTATTGGCACTCGGCTCTATTGTTCCGGCAAACACTGGCAAGAAGCTACCACCCTGTGTTGAGGAACGACGCACGATGGGCAATCCCCAACGCTTGTAGTTGAACCAGTCGCGTCCTTCGCCCCACAACTCTATGCGATTGTAGAGTCGTACTTCGTCAAGCAGTTGGCTGCCCGACTTGGTGCATGTATACTCTGGATTTCTACCCGAACTGCTATTCAACTCTACAAGCAAGCGACGAGCTTCTGACTCCTTGTTCAAATGGCAGTATGCCTCAGCCTCTATCAGATACATCTCTGACGAACGGAAGAGATTTAATTCGCCCACTCCTGGCTGTATCTTTGCCATCTGCTTGAGTTGCATGAAGGCGAATATAGTAGATGTGGAGAGCAGACGATTGCCATACTCCTTACGAGCACGAGCAATAAGCGTAGAGCCGGCAACACTCGACGAGGCATTATAGGCATCGGTCTTGGGGTCGAGGAACATGTCACGGCGCACATCAGATGCTGGAACATGGTCGTAGAGTTCCTTGCTGATAGCGGCAGGGCGCTTGCACCATGTCGACGAACCCGTGTTGCTTCCCTCATAGGTGAAGAACTGCCAATAGAAGAGTGTCTCCTGTTCTGAGCTGTAAACACTCCATATCCATTCGCTATTGGGCGTGTTGAATCCTTCCTTATATTCATCATTGGACATAAGCGGATAGCCCTGACGAGCCAGGGCTGCATACTTGGCAGCCGTAGCCCAGTCTTCACGACAAATGGCGGCACGGGCATATACGGCGTATGCGGCGTTGAGATTGGGCAAATGATTGTTGCCCACAGGACGGTCTTTGCCAGAGAGGGTGAACAGACGCACAGCCTCATCAAGGTCTTTGTATATCTGCGCATAGCATTCGCCAAGAGTAGACAAGGGCATGTCGCCCTTCGACTCGTCAAGACGAAGCACTACACCACGTGTAGCTCCATTGTTGCTATCCATCCAACGATGACCATATATCTGAAGCAACTGCGAATAGCTGTAGGCACGGAATGTGAGAGCCTCAGCCTTGACAAAGGCACGGTCTTGCTCGCTGCCTTTGGCTTTGTCTATATTCATCACCACAGAATTGGCGTTGCTGATGATGCGATAGTAGTAGAACCATGGATAATAGTCGTATATCGACGTGGGGGTCTGCGACTCCAGCATATTGGCAATCTTTGCCACACCCGAATTGTTATAGAGGCGATGATAATCGTTGCCAGTGAAGTTGCCATAGAGAGTCTTGATGGTGCCCTCGCCGTTGAACCACTGGTTGAAGCTAAGATACTGCATGCTCATGAGTCGAGTCATGCCGTTGACAACAAGCTGTGCATTGTCGGTGGTGGCAAACATCGTGTTGGGACCCGTGGCATTCTCAGGATTGAGGTTGAGATAGTCGCTGTCACATGATGTGAGCGTAGCGCCAAGGCAAAGCGCAACTATACTATATATTAATTTCTTCATTTCGATATCTGTTTATTTAGTTGCACTTTAGAATTTGACGTCTACACCTACTGTCACCACTCTCGGAGTGACAAGATAGTTGAGCTGGCTACCGCCGATGCTCTGCTGCGGATTCATACCCTGACGCTTGGTGAGGGTGAAGAGATTCTCACACGACAGATTGATGCGCACATCTTGCATGCCCACTGTTCTTGTCCAAGCCTTGGGCAGAGCGTAGCTGGCATAGAGATTCTTGAGCACCAGATAGTTGGCGCTGACAAGCCAGCGCGACGACTCGGCATTGTTGTTGAGCGAGAGCATGTTATTGATCTGCGGAATGCCGTTGGCATTGAGTCGATTTGCCGACTCGGCAGTCATTCCCTCTGGTGCAGCAATCCACGACTTTAGGATGTCTTGGTGCAGATTGGCAGCCGTGCCAGTGGTAGACATGAGCGAACGATAGACACTGTCATACACCTTGCCACCAAGCGAATAGGCAAAGAGGGCTGAAACAGTGAGCGACTTGTAGCTGACTGTCGGACTGAAACTGCCATATACCTTAGGCAGAGCCGAACCATGATATTCCTTCTTGGCATACTTGGTGTCGTTGACATAATATTTGCCAGCTATCTCTGTGACAAATGCAGAGACATCGCTGCCATCGGCATTGCCTGCAACAATGCTTCCATCAGCAGCCTTGACATAATAGTCGTCGAGATTAGCCTTATAGAGCGAATTGCCTGTGAGCTGGTCGACACCAGCAAAGGTGTAGAGATAGTAGCTGTAGTGGCTGCGTCCTTCCTCTATCTTGTAGATGCCTGAGAGCAATCCACCCTTGTTCTGTGACGGCAGTTTCACCACCTTGTTCTTGGTGAACGTGGCGTTGGCACTGAAATTCACCTTCCAGTCGCGGTTGCGGAAGATGTCAACGTCGGTGTTTATCTCTATACCACGATTGGACATTGTGCCAATATTGTTGAGTATGCTGGTCTCTATAGGAGCATCTTTGACAAATCCGCTTGTGCTACCTGCCGATAATGGGAGGTAGACATAGAAGAGGAGATTCTTGTTGCGCTTGTCAAAATACTCAAGACTGAGGTTCCAACGATTGAAGAGTCGAGCGTCGATGGCTATGCCAAACGACTGACCTGTCTCCCACTTGAGGCTGTTGTTGCCAAGCTGTCCTATCCAATAGGAAGGCTCGTCGGCTCGACTATAGAGAGTGTAGAGCGACATATAGGCATAATAACCGGCAGCGGCATCATTGCCAACTTCGCCATAGTCGGCACGCAGCTTGAGATTGTCCACCCAGTCTAGGTCCTGCATGAAAGCCTCTTTGG
Source organism: uncultured Prevotella sp. (assembly GCA_934183355.1). Taxonomy (GTDB): domain Bacteria; phylum Bacteroidota; class Bacteroidia; order Bacteroidales; family Bacteroidaceae; genus Prevotella. Next base: position 21,203 of record CAKPST010000020.1, on the reverse strand, counting down.
ACACTATCCAGTTGGCACCTATGCTACCGAAATTGCCCCAACGGCTGTCCTTGGCAAAACGCGACGAACCATCACGGCGGAACGATGCCTCTACATTATAGCGGTCGAGATAGTTGTAGCGCACACGACCAAGATAGCTCTCGGTGCGATAGCGTGTGGTGTAGCCTGTTGAACTGACAAGTGTAGAGAAGTTGGACAATGCGTAATTGCCCTCAAATGTCTGATTGTTCTTCTGTGTAGAAGAATAGTCGATGCTATAATCGTAATTCTCATGACCTACGAGTACATCTATGTCATGTGCTCCGAAACTATGACTCCATGCAAGTTGCTGCTGGAATGTATATGTCTTCGACTTGCGTTTGGTGACATTCAATATGCCATTTGAGGCCACTCCCTCGCCCACTTTTGAGTTGTAATAGAGCCAGTTGTTCTGGTCGTTGATGCTACCATCTGCCTTCACCGTGAACGAGAAGTCGTTGAGAAAACGCGCTGTAGCATATACCGAACCACGCATCACGTCGCGATTCATGCGATTGTGGTTGAGTTCGTTCTCCAATATAAGATTACGTCCACTGTATTGGTCGCGTGTTATACGGTCGCCATCAGAACCACAATCATACATCCTATTGCCCATATCGTCGAGCATATAGCTACCGTCGGTAGCATGAAGATGTACGGGATAGATAGGCGCAACATAACGACTGAACATAAATACATTGCCATAATTGCCTGTAGAAGAACCTTGAGTAATGTTCTGAGTCTGATGCGAACCCATTGCTGTGAAACCAGTCTTTAGCCAATCTGTAGGACGATAGTTGACTACAGCACGACCATTGAGTCGTTCGAAATCGGAGTTTGACACATAGCCGTCTTCCTTCAGATAGCCAGCCGAGAAATAGCTGTCGCTACTTGTGGAGCTTTGGCTTGCACTTAGGTTGTATTCCTGGCGAAAACCATTGCGCGTTGCCTGGTCGTGCCAGTCGAGGTCGCCAGCATATCCCGACAAGATATTGGCATCGTCAACAAGCAGTCCGTTAGCATCGAAGAGCTGATTGTCGGCTTTGTCAAATATATTAAGCTTCAGATAAGAACCGATAATATTCTCAGACGCATATCGAGATGCGTCCTCAAGCGTCATTGGATTCTTGGAAGAAGTGAGCGCATTGCGATAGTCGAGCCAACTGACATTCATAAACTGACGAGCGTTGAGTCGCTTGTAGTCGCTCATGCCTTGCGAATAGGAACCAAACTTGGCATTGAAATCGACGCTGACACGTTCACCCTTGCCATGCTTAGTGGTGATAAGCACCACGCCATTTGAGGCACGATTGCCATAGAGGGCACACGATGCTGCGTCCTTAAGAACTGTTATACTCTCGATGTCGTTGGGATTGAGGTCGGAGATGCTACCCGAATAGGGCACTCCATCAAGTACGTACAATGGTACGATAGTGCCATTCACGGTGCCAATACCGCGAATGTTTATGGATGGATTCTCGCCAGGTTGTCCATAAGTGCTGTTCACCTGGACACCAGACACATAGCCTTCCAAAGCCGAAGTGACTGTAGTTAGGGGACGTTTCTGTATATCCTCACTCTCCACCTGACTGATTGCCCCTGTCAATGTGGACTTTCTTGCCGAGCCGTAGGCAGTTTGAACTACTACCTCGTCAAGGATTTTGTTATATACAATAGTGTCGCTCGATTGTGCTTGCGACACTAAAGAAAAGAGGAGAAGACTGCCACACATTGGCAGTCTCTTAACCTTTGACAGGTTTTTATTATTTATCATTCTCCAAAATATATTAAGCTATCAAAAGTGCAAAATTACGAAAATATATCAAATTAACATACTATGGAGTATAAAAAAATAAAGAATCTTTACTTAACAAACTTCAATCGTAAACTATTGGTCACCACGCTGACGCTTGACATAGCCATCAATGCACTTGCCCACATGGGCGTAATCTGAAAGTCGAGACCGAAAACATGTGGCAATCCTGCCGCTAAAGGTATGCACACAATATTATATATGAACGCCCAGAAAAGATTCTGACGAATCATACCAACCGTGCGATGCGACAACATGCAAGCGTCGGGAATGCGACGGAGGTCGTCGCCCATGAGCGTCACCTGTGCTACGTCCATTGCTACATCTGTGCCGCGTCCCATAGCTATACTAACATCAGCGAGAGCAAGAGCCTGAGAATCGTTGATGCCGTCGCCAACCATTGCCACCCGGTGGCCCTCATCTTGCAGACGACGCACAATATCCTCCTTGTCCTGTGGCAGACACTGACTCTTCCAATGACTGATGCCTGCCTTGCCTGCCCAATAGGCAGCTGCCTCTTCCTTGTCGCCACTCATCATCCATACTTCTATGCCACGCTCCTTGAGCATGGATATAGCCTCGGCTGCATGCGGTTTGAGTTGTTCGCGGTCGTCGAGAGCGATGTTGTCGGCTGACTTAAAATCTACATCCTTATTGGGAATAGTTAGAGTTCCGGTCTTGTCGATGACAATGGCATCAACCTTGCAGAGCTGCTCAACAGCTGTCGCATCCTTGACAAGAATGCCTTTCTGAGCAGCCTTGCCAATACCCACCATCAATGCTGTAGGTGTGGCTAAGCCCATAGCACACGGACAAGCAATTACAAGAACAGAAATGGCAGACAGCAATGCTTGCGGAAGCACCGACTCGCCACCAATGACAAGCCATAGAATAAAGGTGAGGATTGAAATGCCAAGCACACAAGGTACGAACACCAAAGCTGCACGATCGACAAAGCGCTGAACGGGAGCCTTAGAGCCTTGAGCTTCTTGCACCATGCGTATGATGCCAGCAAGAACGGTCTTCTGACCCACCTGTTCGGCACGAAAACGCAATGTTCCCTCGCTGACGATTGTACCAGCAAGCAGACGGTCGCCCTGATGTTTCTTCACAGGAACAGGCTCTCCGGAAATCATCGACTCGTCAACATATCCCTCGCCGTCGCTCACAACACCGTCAACAGGAATCTTCTCGCCACGTCGCACCTCTACAACATCACGTACTGCCACCGTAGCAAGAGGCACATCTGTCACCTCGCCATCAGTCACTACATGTGCCTGTTTGGGCACAAGTCCCATTAGAGAGCGTATGGCAGAGGCAGTCGACTTCTTGGCACGCTCCTCAAGCGAGCGACCTGTAAGCACAAAGGTGACAATCATCACTGAGGCATCATAATATGTGTGCCACTCGATGCCACGTGAGCCCCAAAACTGCTCACCCCAAAATGTATTGAACACGCTGAACAAAAAAGATATTATTGTGGACATTGCCACAAGTGTATCCATATTAGCAGAGAGATGAAGCAACTGTCGCCAAGCGTTGACATAAAACTGGCGTCCACAGTATATCATATTAGCCAATGCTATGATGAGCATTATTTGGTTGGCTGCGTCGCGACCGCCAACAGCTATCCATCCCATTGACACTGACATAGTAAGCAACGAGAACAGCCATGACAACGACATACGTCTCAAGAGAAGACGATAATTGTTCTTCTCTATAGTGTCAACACGTGTCTCCTCATCAATTATAAGTTCATAACCTGCGGCATCAATGACATGCTTCATGTCGGCTGGCGACACCACTTTCTCGTCGTATTCCACCATTGCCGTGCGTCCAGGCAACGACACCGCCACAGCCTTTACTCCATCTATAGCCTTGAGCTTGCGCTCTACATTGGCGCTACAGCCAGCGCACATCATTCCCATTACGGGCAATATCTTCTTTTCCATGGGTGCAAAGGTAATACTTTTGAATATTATTAAATTACAAATCATTGGATAAAAATTACAACTTTCCTCCATTCATTATTGGCTGTATCATATATAATTCATACCTTTGTATATATCGTTAAACATCAACATTCATCAACAAAACCTATCTACAGAAATAGTATGAAAATCAGAAAACTTTCTAAAGCCATCTTGTTGGCAGGCTTTATGCTTCTGTCATCACTCAACATGACAGCCGCCAAGAAGAAAACAAAAGCAACACAACCTATACGTGTGGCATGTGTGGGCAACAGCATCACTTATGGAACGGGAATTGCCGACCGCGAGCACGACTCATATCCGTCGCAACTACAGCGAATGCTCGGTGACAAATACAAAGTGGGCAACTTCGGCAAGCCTGGTGCATCGCTGCTATATCATGGACATCGACCATACGTACTACAGAAGGAATTCAAGGAAGCAATGGACTTTAAAGGCGACATTGCCATCATACACCTTGGTATAAATGACACCGACCCACGCAACTGGCCCAACTACCGCGACGAATTTGTAAAAGACTATCTGTCAATAATGGATTCGTTGCGCACAGCCAACCCTAAGGTGAGATTCATTGTGGCACGAATGACTCCTATAGCCGACCGTCATCATAGATTCATCTCAGGCACAAAACTTTGGCACGATGAAATACAGGATGCTATTGATGTCATAGCTCGTGTTTCGGGAGCCGAACTTATCGACTTTCATGCCCCACTCTACCCCTACCCCAACCTGCTGCCAGACGCTCTGCACCCTACCCCAGAAGGTGCTGGCATATTGGCACGCACCGTATATGGCGGCATCACTGGCAACTATGGAGGACTGAAGATGTCAAGTCTATACACCGACAACATGGTGTTGCAGCGTGATGTGGCTCTCGACATACATGGCACAGCAGATGCCGGAGAGAAGGTGACAGTGAGCATTAACGGACAGAGCGTATCAGCCGTAGCCAACAACCGCGGTCAATGGACTGCAATGCTCAACCCAATGCAGGCTGCCGAGAACATGACACTGACCATCAGCACCAACAAGCGCCGACTGCAATACAATAATGTAGCCATCGGCGAAGTATGGCTGTGCTCGGGACAATCAAACATGGCGTTCCGTCTAAACCAGGCTGACACCTACCAACGTGACATCACAAAGGCTGCCGACCCAAAACTGCGCCTATATGACATGAAGGAACGTTGGGCTACATACGACGTGGCATGGCAAGCATCGTGTCTCGACTCGCTCAATCACCTACAATATTATAAGGAAACAACATGGCAACCAGCCACACAAGAGACAGCTGCTCAGTTCTCGGCTGTGGCTTATTACTACGGACGTATGCTGCGCGACTCGCTCAACGTACCTGTCGGACTAATTTGCAATGCCATCGGTGGCTCGCCAGTAGAATCGTGGATAGACCGCAATACTCTCGAAACAAGATTTCCAGCAATACTCAAAGACTGGTTGCACAACGACTTCATACAAGACTGGGTGCGTGGACGTGCTGCCAAAAACCTGACCAACGACAACACACACCTGGGACGCCATCCATACGAGCCATGCTATCTATATGAGAGTGGCATATTGCCTTTGGACAAATACCCGATAAAGGGTGCCATTTGGTATCAGGGTGAGTCAAACGCACACAACATGGAGGCACACTACGAACTGTTCAAACTGCTCGTAGACAGCTGGCGCACAAACTGGAACAATGCAAAAATGCCATTCTACTTCGTGCAGTTGTCAAGCCTCAACCGCCCATCATGGACATGGTTCCGCGACAGTCAGTTGAGACTAATGAAGTCGATTGACTACACTGGCATGGCGGTTTCATCTGACTGGGGCGACTCTCTTGATGTTCATCCACGACACAAACAACCCGTTGGCGAACGACTGGCACGATGGGCTCTCAACAAAACATACGGCAAGGCAGTTTGTCCATCAGGCCCTATATATAAGAATGTAATACGCGAGGGCAATACTCTCGTCGTAAACTTCGACTACGCCGATCATCTCAGCACTTCAGACGGCAAAGCACCATCATGCTTTGAGATAGCCGAGGAGGACGGACTGTTCTACACAGCCGATGCGACAATAGAAGGCAACAGCGTAAAACTAACCTCTACAAAGGTGAAGCAACCACGCTTTGTGCGATATGCATGGCAACCATTCACACGAGCTAATCTTGTGAACGGCGACAGCCTACCTGCATCGACATTCAGAGCAGAGACGAAATAAAGCAAAGTTAAAAAGGCTGACAAAGCCCCCATATTCCATAAAGTTTTTGTAACTTTACACGCGGTTTGCCCAATTCTAAAAGCTAAAGCCGCACCCCAAGGTTACTTGAAAAATAAAAAACTATATATAATGTTATTCAAATGGAATTACAAGCCACCTACGAAAGAGGAGAAACAGGCGGCTGACGAACTGGGGGCGAAGCTGAATATCAGCCCAATACTCGCCTGGCTGCTCATTAGACGCGGCATAATAACAGAGTCAGCAGCCAAGCGATTCTTCCATCCGCAGCTGGCAGACCTTATCAACCCGTTCCTCATGAAGGACATGGACCTCGCTGTCGACCGTCTGAACGACGCGATGGGCCGCAAGGAGCGCATCCTGGTCTATGGCGACTATGATGTGGACGGATGCACGGCAGTGGCACTGGTGTACAAATTCATACAACAGTTCTACTCTAACATCGAATACTATATCCCCGACCGCTATGACGAGGGATATGGAGTGAGCAAGAAGGGCATCGACTATGCCAAGGAAGCGGGTGTGAAACTAATCATCATCCTCGACTGCGGCATCAAGGCTGTTGAAGAAGTGGCTTATGCCAAGTCGCTTGGCATCGACTTCATCATCTGCGACCACCACATGCCCGACGACGAACTGCCCCCAGCAGTGGCTATTCTCAACCCTAAGCGGGCTGACGACTCTTACCCATTCAAACATCTTTGCGGATGTGGGGTGGGATTCAAGCTGATGCAGGCATTCGCTAAGAACAACGGCATTCCGTTCGCACGTCTTATACCACTGTTAGATCTCTGCGCAGTGAGCATTGCGGCAGACATCGTACCAGTGACAGACGAGAACCGAATACTCGCTTTTCACGGACTAAAGACGCTCAACCAGAACCCAAGCATCGGACTAAAGGCCATCATCGACATCTGCGGACTCGGCGGAAGAGATATCGCCATGAGCGACATCATATTCAAAATTGGTCCACGTATCAATGCCTCGGGACGAATGGAGAGTGGCAGAGAGAGTGTCGACCTGCTTGTAGAGAAAGACTTCTCTCTGGCTCTGCAAAAAGCCAAAAACATAGACGGCTACAACGAGCAGCGCAAGGACATCGACAAACAGATGACTGAAGAGGCCAACCATATTGTGTCAAGACTTGAGAGCCAGTGTCACCGTTCGTCGATAGTGCTATATGACGAAAACTGGAAAAAGGGCGTAATAGGCATCGTGGCTTCACGACTGACCGAAATCTACTTCCGACCGACTGTGGTGCTGACACGCGACGGCGACTTTGCCACAGGTTCGGCACGTAGTGTTACGGGGTTTGATGTATACTCGGCAATAAAGAGTTGCCGCGACTTGCTTGTCAACTTCGGCGGACATACTTACGCTGCTGGACTGACACTGCGATGGAATGACATACAGAAGTTCCGCAAAAGGTTTCAAGAATATGTCGACAACCATATACAGCCCGAACAGACAGAAGCGATGCTCAATATCGACACCGAGATTGACTTCCGCGACATCACCAAGAAGCTGCACAGCGACTTGAAACGATTCGCACCATTCGGACCTTGCAATCCTAAACCACTCTTCTGCACAACAAATGTCTACGATTATGGCACAAGCAAGGTGGTGGGACGTGAGCAAGAACACATCAAACTTGAATTGGTAGACTCCAAATCAAGCAATGTGGTCAACGGCATTGCCTTCGGACAGAGTGCATCAGCACGATACATCAAGTCGAAACGCAGTTTTGACATTGCCTATACCATCGAGGACAATGTGTTCAAACGCAACATGGTGCAACTACAGATTGAAGACATTCGACCAACGGAAGAGGAAGAATAAAGATAACAAATTCGTTATGCCGGAATACAACGAGCAACTATACTTGAACATACTACACGAAACGTGGGGCTATCCCGCGTTTCGTGGCATTCAGGGCGACATCATCCGCAGCATCGCCGAGGGACGCGACACCCTCGGACTGATGCCTACGGGCGGTGGCAAGTCGTTAACGTTTCAAGTGCCGGCTCTTGCCAAGGAGGGAGTGTGCATAGTGGTGACACCACTCATCGCCTTGATGAAAGACCAAGTGGACAATCTGCGCCGCAAAGGCGTGATTGCAGCCGCCATATATTCAGGTATGTCGCGCCGCGAAATTGTCACCACACTCGACAACTGCATATTGGGTAGAACAAAACTGTTGTACGTATCACCAGAACGCATCGGCACTGACCTGTTTAAATCAAAACTTGAACACATAAAGGTGAGCTTTATCACCGTTGACGAGGCACATTGTATATCACAATGGGGCTACGATTTCCGACCATCCTATCTGCAGATTGCCGAAATACGCCAGCTCAAACCCGATGCTCCTGTGCTCGCCCTAACAGCCACTGCTACGGCACAGGTGACAGACGACATTCAAGAACGTCTCGGATTCAAGGAGAAGAATGTGTTCCGCATGAGTTTTGAGCGCAAAAATCTCGCTTATGTAGTGCGCAACGTATTGGACAAGGAGAACGAACTGTTGCATATTCTCAAATCTGTCAACGGCAGCAGTATTGTATATGTCAGAAGCCGACGACGCACAAAGGAGGTCAGCGACATGCTTGAGAAAAACGGCATAAGTTCGACATACTACCATGCCGGACTCGAACCAGGCACCAAAGACCAACGACAGAAGGAATGGCACGACGACCAGAAGCGTGTCATGGTGGCAACAAACGCTTTCGGAATGGGCATCGACAAGCCCGACGTGCGAGTGGTGGTGCATATAGATTGCCCAAACTCTGTGGAGGCTTATTTCCAAGAGGCAGGACGTGCAGGACGAGACGGACAAAAGGCTTATGCCGTATTATTATACAACAGTGGCGACAAACATAAACTCGAAAAACGCATTGCAGAAGAGTTTCCACCAAAGGAGACTATTGTAAAGGTATACGAACATCTTGCATATTATCTACAAATAGCCGCAGGCAGCGGATATGGGCATACATCCATGCTCGATCTCGACCGATTTTGCCGTACATTCAGACACTTTCCAACCATTGCAAACTCGGCACTCAGAATACTTGCCAGGGCAGGATATATCGACTACGAGACCGACCCTGACTCGCGAACACGCATGAGATTTATGCTTGAACGCGACCAACTATACATGCTACAGAACACATCACCCAACGAAGAACTTGTTATAGCAGCAGCACTTAGGGAATACTGCGGCATGTTCAGCGACTATCGATACATAGACGAGAGCCGACTGGCGCAACTCACAGGACTTACCATACAGCAAGTCTACCTAATACTAAAGAGTCTCAACCAACGGCGCATTATTCACTTCATACCCCAACGCTCAGTGCCATTGGTCAGCTATACACGCGACCGTGTACTACCTGAGGATGTAGTGATACCAAAAGAGGTGTATGAAGACCGTAAAAAGCAGTTTGAACAGCACATACACGCCATTGTCAATTATGCCATGAACGACATCATGTGCCGTAGCCGACAATTACTGCGCTACTTTGGAGAAACCAATTCTCACGACTGTGGACAATGCGACGTATGTCAGAGTCAACGGTCGGAGAGCGACTTGGAGAAAGAAGAGAAACTTGTAAAACAACAAATTCTTGATTTTCTTGCCGACCGACAACGGCACAATATCACCGAACTACAAAAGTTCAACACACACAACGAGGCTTTCAAGCACGCCATACACTATCTTGTTATGGAGGAGATAGTGGGAATAGAGTTGAACCAGGTATTCATAAGATGACAGGATGTGTGCACAAACCATATATTTATGCGCATATTTGACAAAAGTATTTTAAAATACATTAAATACAACTTGCTTAATAGCTATTCTCGTTATTTTTTGTTTACTTTTGCAGTATAGAGAGACAAAACAACAAGGGACCTGCTGGACACACGGCTTGGTCTGTATAAAATGAAACGATAAACCAAAAAACAAGACAACATATATGTTTGAAAATTTAAGCGACAGACTGGAACGCAGTTTTAAAATTCTCAAAGGTGAAGGCAAAATCACTGAAATCAACGTTGCTGAAACCCTCAAGGACGTAAGACGTGCGTTGCTCGACGCCGACGTAAACTATAAGGTGGCAAAGACGTTCACCGACACTGTTAAGAAGAAGGCAATGGGCATGAATGTGCTCACGGCTGTGAAGCCAAGCCAACTCATGGTGAAGATTGTACACGACGAACTTACCGAGCTCATGGGCGGCGAGGCTGCCGAGCTACATCTCACCAGCCGACCCGCAATCATACTCATGAGTGGTCTTCAGGGTTCGGGTAAGACTACATTCTCGGGCAAACTTGCTAATATGCTCAAGAACAAACAGCATAAGAAGCCATTGCTCGTAGCATGTGACGTATATCGTCCTGCTGCTATCGAACAGCTTAAGGTGGTAGGCGAGCAGGTGGGTGTGCCTGTTTACTCTGAGCCAGAGAACAAGGATGTTGTAGCCATCGCTAACAATGCCATTCGTGAAGCTAAGGCAAAGGGCAACGACGTTGTAATCGTCGATACTGCCGGTCGTCTTGCCGTGGACGAAGAGATGATGAACGAGATCTATAATCTCAAGAACGCCATCAACCCTGACGAAACATTGTTTGTAGTTGACTCAATGACTGGTCAGGATGCTGTCAACACTGCCAAAGAGTTCAACGACCGACTCGACTTCAACGGTGTTGTACTCACAAAGCTCGACGGCGACACACGTGGTGGTGCCGCATTGTCAATCCGTACAGTTGTCACCAAGCCTATCAAGTTTGTTGGTACTGGTGAAAAGATGGAGGCAATCGACGTGTTCCACCCCTCACGTATGGCAGATCGCATCCTTGGCATGGGTGACATCGTCAGCCTCGTGGAGCGTGCTCAAGAGCAGTTTGACGAAGAGGAAGCTCGTCGCTTGCAGAAGAAGATACAGAAAAACAAGTTCGACTTCAACGACTTCCTCGGACAGATAGAGCAAATCAAAAAGATGGGTAATCTCAAAGACCTAGCTGCCATGATTCCTGGTGTAGGCAAAGCCATCAAGGATGTCGAAATCGACGACAACGCATTCAAGGGCATTGAGGCTATAATCAAGAGTATGACTCCAAAGGAGCGCACTAACCCTGAGATTCTCAACCAGAGCCGTCGCATGCGCATCGCTAAGGGTAGCGGTACAAACATCCAGGAAGTAAACCGCCTTATTAAGCAGTTTGACCAGACTCGCAAGATGATGAAACTCGTAACTGGCACAAACATGGCTAAGATGGCGGGAATGATGAGCAAAATGAAAGGTATGCCAGGCATGCCTAAAATGTAAATAAAAAAACAAGAATATGCAACTGATAGACGGAAAAGCAACTGCCGAAGCCATAAAGGCTGAAATCGCACAAGAGGTGAAGGCAATAATTGCGGCTGGTGGCAAACAGCCTCATCTGGCTGCTGTGCTCGTGGGACATGATGGAGGTTCGGAAACCTACGTCAAGAACAAGGTGTTGGCATGTGAGAAGTGTGGATTCAAGTCCACACTCATCCGATACGAAGCTGACGTCACCGAGGAGGAACTGCTCGCATGCGTAGACCGTCTCAACCGCGACGAGGATGTTGACGGATTCATAGTGCAGCTACCATTGCCTAAGCATATCGACGAACAGAAAATCATTGAGGCAGTCGACTACCGCAAGGATGTCGACGGTTTCCACCCCATCAACGTTGGTCGCATGGCTATCGGTTTGCCTTGCTTCATATCCGCCACTCCTCTCGGCATCGTCACACTGCTCAAACGCTATAACATCGAGACAGCAGGCAAGAAATGCGTGGTGCTCGGACGCAGCAACATCGTGGGCAAACCTATGGCTCAGCTCATGATGCAGAAGCAATATGGCGACTCTACAGTCACTGTGTGCCACTCGCACACCAAGGACATCAAGAAAGAATGCCTTGATGCCGACATCATAATAGCCGCTATAGGCAAGCCCGATTTCTTAACCGCCGACATGGTGAAAGAGGGAGCTGTGGTTATCGACGTTGGCACAACACGTGTGCCGGACGCTTCACGCAAGAGTGGATTCCGACTCAACGGTGATGTCAAGTTTGACGAGGTGGCTCCTAAATGCTCATTCATCACACCCGTACCAGGCGGTGTGGGACCGATGACAATATGCTCGCTGATGAAAAACACACTGGCAGCTGGCAAAAAGGAATACTATAAATAAGGTATGACAGCAGACGAATATTACAAACTCGGCAACGAATACAGGCGACAAGGCGACTGGAAACATGCTCTCGATAACTATCTTGAGGCCATCGCTCTTGACCCTGAGTCGCCAGCAGTGGAGGCAAAACGTATGCTTGATGACATACTTGCCTACCGCTGCAAAGATATGTATAATCCATAACAGAAATGTTTCGCCTATAATAAAACTTTAAACCCTTATTTCTAAATACAAACATTATGGGAAAAATCAAAGGTGCCATCGTGGTCAACACCGACCGCTGCAAGGGTTGCTCCTTATGTGTGGTGGCGTGCCCTAAACAAGTAATTGCCTTGGCAGAGAAAGCCGTCAACGTACACGGCTATCGCTATGCAGAGGCAGTGCATCCCGACGACTGCATCGGTTGCGCTTCGTGCGGAATTGTATGTCCAGACGGATGTATAACAGTTTACCGTAAAAAAATGGAGGACTAATCACTATGGCAGAACAAGAAGTAAAACTTATGAAAGGCAACGAAGCGCTTGCTCACGCTGCCATTCGCTGTGGTGTAGACGGATACTTCGGTTATCCAATCACTCCACAAACTGAGGTCATCGAAACTCTCGCCGAGCTCAAGCCATGGGAAACCACTGGCATGGTTGTAGTTCAGGCTGAAAGTGAAGTGGCTTCTATCAACATGGTTTATGGCGGCGGTGGTGCCGGCAAGAAGGTGATGACATCATCTTCGAGTCCAGGCGTGTCGCTCATGCAAGAAGGCATCAGCTATATGGCTGGCGCCGAAGTGCCAGGTCTTATTGTCAACGTGCAGCGCGGAGGTCCCGGATTGGGAACCATTCAGCCCTCGCAAAGTGACTATTTCCAAGCCACACGTGGTGGCGGCAACGGCGACTATTATGTCATCGTGCTCGCTCCTAACTCTGTGCAGGAAATGGCAGACTTCGTTGACCTTGCCTTCACACTTGCCTTTAAATATCGCACACCAGCTATGATTCTCAGCGATGGTGTCATTGGTCAGATGATGGAGAAAGTGGTATTGCCTCCTATCAAGCCTCGCCGCACCGAGGAAGAGATTCTCAAGGAGTGTCCTTGGGCTTCTACTGGATGTCGTGGCGGTCGCAAGCGCAACGTCATCACATCGCTCGAACTTAAATCGGAGGTTATGGAGGTGCGCAACCTTCATCTTCAGGAGAAGTACAAGACCATACGCGAAAATGAAGTGCGCTACGAAACCAAATTCATGGACGATGCCGAATATATGATAGTGGCATTCGGAAGTGCAGCCCGCATTGCAGAGAAGACTATTGAGATAGCCCGCAAACAAGGCATCAAAGTAGGATTGCTGCGTCCTATCACACTTTGGCCGTTCCCGACCAAAGAGATTGAGGCAGCCGCAAAGAAAGTCAAGGGCATTCTCGTTGCCGAGATTAATGCAGGACAGATGGTTGAGGACGTGCGACTCGCTGTCAACGGCAGTGTACCTGTAGAACACTACGGACGTCTCGGCGGTATTGTGCCAGAGCCGGAGGAAATGGTTAACGTATTAAAGGAGAAATTGGTATGAACGATATAATATCACCTGAGAATCTGGTCTATAAGAAGCCGGACCTTCTCAACGACACCCACATGCACTACTGTGCTGGCTGCTCCCACGGTATGGTTCACAAGCTCGTGGCTGAAGTAATCGAAGAAATGGGTATGCAGGAAAAGGCAGTTGGCGTTAGCCCCGTAGGTTGCGCCGTGTTTGCATATAATTATATCGACATCGACTGGCAGGAGGCTGCACATGGACGCGCTCCAGCTTGCGCCACTGCCATCAAGCGTCTGTGGCCCGATCGTCTGGTGTTCACCTATCAGGGTGATGGCGACATGGCGTGCATCGGTACTGCCGAGAGCATCCATGCCCTCAACCGTGGCGAGAACATCACGCTCATTTTCATCAACAACGCCATCTATGGCATGACAGGTGGACAGATGGCTCCTACTACGCTTATTGGCCAGAAGACCTCTACATGTCCCTATGGACGTGAGCCTAAGCTGCACGGATGGCCACTCAACCTTAGCGAGGTTGCAGTGACATTGCCAGGCACATGCTTTGTATCACGCCAGAGTGTAGAGAACGTAGCATCAATACGCAAGGCAAAGGCTGCCATCAAAAAGGCGTTCACCGCTTCGATGGAGGGCAAAGGCTCGTCATTGGTAGAGATTGTTGCAACATGCAATAGCGGATGGAAGATGTCGCCAGTGAATGCCAACAAGTGGATGGAAGAGAACATGTTCAAACAGTACCCGAAGGGTGACTTAAAAGACACGACAAACCTATGAAAGCAGAAATTATTATAGCAGGTTTCGGAGGACAGGGCGTGCTCTCAATGGGCAAGATTCTTGCCTACTCCGGACTTACGGAAGATAAAGAAGTGACATGGATGCCTGCATACGGACCTGAGCAGCGCGGTGGTACAGCCAACGTTACTGTCATTGTCAGCGAAGAGCGCATCTCCTCACCTATTCTTAGCCACTACGACGTGGCTATCGTGCTCAACCAACCGTCGCTCGACAAGTTTGAGCCCAAGATTAAGAAGGGTGGCATCCTTATCTACGACGGCTTCGGCATCATCAATCCTCCAACTCGAAAGGATATCAACGTATATCGCATCAACGCTATGGACAAGGCTGCCGAACTGAAGAACTCTAAGGTGTTCAATATGATTGTGCTTGGTGGACTTCTTAAGGTTTGCCCAATCGTGAGCACCGAAGGACTCAACAAGGCTCTCTTCAAGACGTTGCCCGAACGTCATCATGGACTCATCCCACTCAACATGAAGGCAGTGGACGAGGGTATGAAGATTATCGAGCAACTGCATGAGGCAGAATTATAAATGTCTACATGAAGTTGAAGTAGAGTATAAAAAGAAAGAACTTAATTTTTTATAACTCTCTAATTATTCAAGGGTGGGCTGCAGCGATGCACCTCACCCTTTTTCATTATATTTCTACAACCCTATTTTATTAATATACTAAAATTATTCAACCTATGTCATTAACACAATAAAATACAGCGAAACGCATAACTTATATCGTAAGTTACAAAACTTTTTCCACAATAATAAAATAATTCATTAGAAAATCTTAGTACTTTTGCAGCGTGATTCTCACACAAAGCAAATTAATATATAACAACAAAAAACCTAATTACTAAATCTTAAAGATAAAATTCTATGGCTACAGCTATTGTCCTTCTACAATTTGCCATTGTTTTGGCACTCATCTTCAAAGGTGCCCGAGTTGGTGGCATCGGCCTTGGTATTTATGGTATGGTGGGCGTATTCATTCTTGTTTTCGGTTTCGGTATGAAACCAGGCAACCTCCCCATCGACGTGATGCTCATCATCGTATCAGTAATCACAGCAGCGGCAACATTGCAGGCAGCAGGCGGACTTGACTATCTCGTAGGTCTGGCAGCCAAATTTCTACGCAAACATCCCACACACATTACCTATTTTGGTCCACTCACCACATGGCTCTTCTGTCTGGTAGCAGGAACAGCCCATACAAGCTATTCGCTTCTGCCTATCATCTCCGAGATAGCCACCAACTCCAAGATTCGCCCCGAGCGTCCACTTAGTGTGTCTACTATCGCAGCTTCACTTGGCATCACTGGCAGTCCAGTCTCAGCAGCTACAGCAGCTGTCATCAGCACCGACCTCTTAGGTGGAGCAGGCATTGAGCTAAAACACATATTGATAGTGTGCATACCGGCTTCGTTGATAGCCATTCTCGTTGCAGCATTCGTCCAAAATCATATTGGCAAGGATCTCAAGGACGACGAGGTTTATCAAGAGCGTGTACGTCAAGGCATCATCAATCCAGAGCAAGACAGTCGCTTGATTGACAACATGATAAAAAATCCCGACCCACACGCCAAATATGCCGTTATGGCTTTCATCTTTGGTGTATTGTTGGTGGTGCTCTTCGGCAGCGTTCCGTCACTGCGTCCATCATTTATGTTGGATGGCGTGCTTCACCGCGTGACAATGCCAGAAACCATTGAGATTATTATGATGGCAACTTCAGCACTCATCCTCCTTGTGAGCAAGGCAAATTTGCAAGATGCCGTAAGGGGCAACGTCTTTGCTGCTGGCATGAACGCTTTGGTGGCAATCTTCGGCATAGCCTGGATGGGCGACACCTTCTTCAACGGCAATTTGGAGTTCTTTAAGGGTCACATCGCCACCTTCGTAACTCAGTATCCGTTCCTCTTCTCTATAGCCCTGTTCATCATGTCTATCATGCTGTTCTCGCAGGCTGCCACGGTGCGCACACTCTATCCCCTCGGTATAGGTCTGGGCATACCTCCATTGGCTCTCATCGCCATGTTCCCAGCGGTCAACGGATATTTCTTCCTGCCCAACTACCCTACTACAGTGGCAGCCATCAACTTCGACCGCACCGGTTCCACTGGCATAGGTCGCTTCGTGGTCAACCACTCATTTCAGTTGGCTGGATTCATCACAACATTCGTATCTATAGGTGTTGGCTACTTGATAATCCAGTTCCTATAAACGAAACGAACGACTAAACATACTGAAGAAATACATGAGAAACAACTATATACAGTAAGAAATGAAAACTCACTATATTAAATTAGCATTCACACTATTGGCGACAATGCCAAATCACAGTAGGTTTGCTATTTTACAAATTACTGTTCACTTTTTATAAAAGGAATGCAAGATATTAGTCGTACCTTTGCATCAGAGAAACAAATCAAAAACAAATCACTTTCAAAAACAAGATTAATTAACAACTAAAACAAAATAACCATTATGACAAACGAAAAGAAATTCAGATTAGAGTCCGACCTCTTAGGCGAACTTAAGGTTCCTGCTGACGCACTTTATGGCGTTCAGACTCAGCGTGGCATCAACAACTATCATATTTCTCGCAAGACGATGAGCGATTATCCCGACTTCATCATCGCCAACGCATACGTGAAGTTGGCTGCTGCTCAGACCAACCACTCTCTCGGCGTTATCAACGACGAGATAGCAAGCGCAATGGGACAGGCTTGCCGCGAAATCATCGACGGAAAGTGGCACGAGAACTTCCCTATCGACATGATTCAGGGTGGTGCCGGCACTTCCGTTAACATGAACATCAATGAGGTGGTAACCAACCGTGCTCTCGAAATCATGGGACACGAGAAGGGCGAATATCAATATTGCTCACCCAACGACCATGCCAACTGCGGTCAGAGCACCAACGATGCTTATCCTACATCTATCCGCTTGGCATTGATTCGCATGAACATCCACTTGGTAGGTGCTTTGACTGGACTCATCAGTGCTTTCCGCTACAAGGCAGAGGAATACAACGACACCATCAAGATGGGTCGCACACAGTTGCAGGATGCAGTACCTATGACTATCGGTCAGGAGTTCAACGCTTACGCCAACAACCTTGAGGAGGAAATCCTCAACCTTGAGCGCAACGTCAAACTGCTGCACGAAATCAATATGGGTGGTACAGCCATTGGCACTGGCTTGAATGCTGTTCCGGGCTTCGCCAAGCTCTGCGCTTCCAACCTCAGCAAGCTCACTGGCGAAAACTTCGTATCGGCAAGCGACCTTGTAGAGGCAACTCCCGACACAGGTGCATACGTTAGCTACTCTTCAGCTCTCAAGCGTCTTGCTATCAAGCTCTCTAAGATATGCAACGACCTCCGTCTTATGGCTTCAGGTCCACGTTGCGGCTTGAACGAAATCAACCTTCCTCCTAAGGCTCCTGGATCATCTATCATGCCGGGCAAGGTCAACCCCGTTATTCCAGAGGTTACTAATCAGGTTTGCTTCAAGGTCATTGGCAACGACACCACTGTTTGCTTCGCAGCAGAGGCTGGTCAGCTCGAATTGAACGTAATGGAGCCTATCATCACCGCAAGTCTCTTCGAGAGCCTCACATGGCTTAAGAATGTCATCGAGACATTGACCGAGGAGTGCGTACTCGGCATCACCGTCAACAAGGAGCGTTGCTACGAGATGGTGAAGAACAGCATCGGCATCGTTACTGCCCTCAACCCTATCATCGGCTACAAGGCAAGCTCTAAGGTTGCCAAGGAGGCTCACGCATCTGGTCGCTCTGTATACGACATCGTTATTGAGCAGGGCTTGATGAGCAAGGAAGAACTCGACAAGGCTCTCGACCCGAAGGAAATGCTTCACTCTCACAAGTTCACCTTGAAATAAAGAGCAAGACAATACCATATAAAGGTATATAAAAGCAGGAATTGGTTTTATATGAATATGTACTAGTAAGCCTGCAAGCGAATCCATCTCACACAGAGGATTCAGCTTGCAGGCTTACTCTTTTATTTGAGTATATACATTGTTTTGCAAAAAAATATCATGTTTCAACTATTGCTGTTTAGAATAAATGTTATAATTTTGCAAGATATTTTGAAAGTCCAATATGAATCAACAGATAGTCTACAACCTCGAAGAATTTGCAAAAAAATATAACCTCAAAGATATATTTGGCGCATACGCCGCCCATTTCTCCGTCAGCGGAGAAGAGAGCGACGTAATATCCAATTTCGATACATCCAAGTCAAAGGATTGCGGATTCTACAGCATGGTGCACGAGCGCACCCTATTCACCAAGATGCTATTGGTGAAACAAGGGTCTTGCCTGATTAAGATACAAGAAGCTGACGACGAGCATAACATGACACTCACCGCCAACGACCTACTCATCATTACACCAAAGGAAGTGGCAAGCGTATCAGACATTTCGCACGACTTCCAGGCTGAGAGTATATTAGTGGACGAGTCTTTTGCCCAACAAGCCATACGCTACAAACTATCCGACAACAAGAACAAGAGCATCATCGACATATTCCATTTTGTGCGTGACATTGTGCGCCACCAACACATCAACAAGATTGAGATGATTCGCAGTATGTTCAACGTGCTCAAACTTATTATCGAAGAGTTGCCATACGAGCAGTGCTCCGTGTCGCACGACCTTGGACACAAAAAGCAGGTGTACGAGATATTCCTTCACCATCTCTACCGCAACTACCGCAAGGAGCGACAGATTCGTTTCTATGCCGGCAAGCTCAACGTATCCACGGCATACATCTCGCGACTGGTGAAAGAAATCAGTGGATCGACCGTCTACGACCATGTCACGTCATTAATCTACAAGGAGATATGCAACCTATTGACTCACTCCGACATGACTATGGGCGAAATAGCCGACCACCTTAACTTCAGCGACCAGAGTGCCATGACCAACTTCTTCAAGCAACGCTCGAGCATGACACCATTGGCTTACAGAAACCGATAGCTGGCAATACGGCTGACATATACGTATATTTATTGTTTAAAGGATAACTACATAAGAACATGAAAACTGAGAAAAACAAGATGCAGACAGATTCTGCATCGTCCAAAACTGCGTCTGTCAGCGACATGACTGTTGGCTCGCCACTGCGTCAGATCTGCAAGTTTGCCCTGCCCCTCATATTGGGCTACATTCTGCAACAGATGTATCTCGTGATTGATGCTGCCATCGTAGGCAGATGGATTGGCGTTGGTGCGCTGGCAGCTGTTGGAGCATCATCATCCATCATGTTCCTTGTCATGGGTTTCTGCAACGGAGCTTGTGCAGGATTTGCAATTCCTGTGGCACAGGCGTTCGGTGCAAAGGACTATCGCAAAATGCGCGTCTACGTAGCTAATGCCGTGAGAATATCGGCTGTCATTGCTTCGGTGGTGACGCTGCTGTCGCTTATGTTCTGCCATAGGATTCTGCAAATGGTCAACACTCCACAAGACATTTTCCACGATGCCTACGTCTTCCTTATGTCGCAATTTGCCGCCATACCCTTCACGTTCGGCTTCAATCTGTTCTCAGGTCAGATACGTGCACTCGGCAATTCACGCCAACCATTCTATTTTCTCATAACATCTGCCGTCATAAACATCCTGCTCGACGTAGTTCTCATCCTCGGTTGCGGTATGGGCGTTGCCGGAGCCGGCATAGCCACATGGCTGTCACAAGCCCTGTCCGTAGCATTATGTGTATGGTATATCCGCAAACACATGCAGTTGCTAATTCCGCAGGGCGACGAACGACGCTTTGACAACAAACGCACGAGCATTCTGCTCAACAATGGTATATCCATGGGACTACAGTTCTCCATTACTGGCATTGGCATCATCATGCTACAGAGTGCCAACAACGCTTTGGGCACCACATGCGTAGCAGCCTTCACTGCCTCAATGCGAATAAAATATCTCTTCACCTGTGTATTCGAGAACATCGGTGTGGCTATGGCTACCTACTGCGGACAGAACCTTGGAGCACGCCAAATGGCTCGCATCACCAAGGGCGTTAAAGATGCTATATGCCTTATGTTGGTCTACTTCGTCTTCACCTTCATTGTGATTTATCCCTTTGCCGACTGGATGATGCGCCTATTTGTAGACAATGGTGAGGCTGAGGTAGTAAGCCGTGCCGCACAGTTCATGCGCATAGCCAACTACTTCTACCCTGCTCTCGGATTGCTAACCATACTGCGCTACTCAATACAAGGACTCGGTTTCAGCAACCTTTCAATGCTTAGTGGCGTTATGGAAATGATTGCCCGTTGTGGTGTAAGCCTTTGGCTCGTCCCCGCCTTGGCTTGGACCGGTGTCTGCTTAGGCGACCCAGTAGCATGGTGCATGGCAGATGTCTTCCTTATTCCAACCTTCCATTGGGTGCAGCATAGGCTGAAAAAACAAGCAAAATAATAAACAAAGACTGGGAATTAACTCTATAAATAATAATAGGAAAAAAAACAAATCGGTCATTAGAAAAACCTTATTGGTATTTCTAATGACCGATTGGCTTAGTCAATAATGCCTCAA
>CAKPST010000019.1 GCA_934183355.1 uncultured Prevotella sp. | reverse complement strand
ACCGTCGTCTGTAACGGTCTTCTCAGCGGGAATGCCCTTTGCGTTTTGTGACGGAGAGTCCATGGTGCATCCGTTGTCGGTGAAATTAAATACTAATGGCAGCTTGGTGCCCATAACGTCAAGTTCGCCATTCCATGTGCCTTCTTGGGCATTGGCAGCAAATGCCATCATTGCGAAAACAACAGATGTCAATGTTCTTAATGCTTTCATACTAATGTGTTTAATGGTTTTATATGCTGCAAATGTAAATAAAATAATTAGAACATACAAAAAATATCGCTCAAGAATAAGAACTTGAGCGATAATTACTTAGTCTATATACCAATTTTTTACGGTTGCAAAGTTAGGCGTAGGATGTTGCAGCAAGGTTGCATGAGGATTGAAAAGCGTTGACGAAGAAATTAAGAATCAGTTACGTGAAAAAGTTTTTAATTTTCTACTGCAATCTGCAATTTTGCTCGATTTATTGTCATAAGAGCCTGAAACAGACGTGGTTGCACGATTGCAGTAGGGCTTGCAGATTGATGTCAATCTGCAAGCTCCAAAATGTGGAATTCTTAACGATGCTTGGTATTGTTTATACAAGGGCCTTGTTCTATCCGTACAAGGGCTTCGTACTATCCGTACGAGGGCTTTGTACTAATCCTACAAGGGCTTAGTACTTATTGTACAAGGGCTTTATTGAAATTTTACATATCCTCCATTGATAGTCCTTTATACTCTATTTCATATTTTTTGAATTTGCCAGTAGCCTGGAAGAAATGCTCTGCTTTGTCCTTGACGATGCCAATGTTCACGTCTTTAGCTTGGCGTTTCACCTCATAGAAGCAAACCTTTTGTTCTATTTCGTCGGCAGCTATAATATCTATTTCGTTTTCGCCTTTTCGGTCCCACCACGAGGATATTTGTGTGTAAAGCTCGCTTTCAATCATTTTTGCTTTGAAATATCGCTCCAATACCTTACCAGTATATGTGGTATAGTCTCTATCCATGAGGATTTTCAGTTTCTTGTTGGCTCCCACTTCCAGCATGTAGCTGTATTTGTAGATGTATCTAAACCATATACGCAAAAAGTTGTCTTCTATCTGATAGTGAATGTTGCGGTTGGTTTTTTGAAACATTGGCGTGTTGCGTGATATCAGGCAATAGTCGTTTTCCAGTTTGCTGAGATACCCCGAAAGTTCCACCTTCATCATACTCTCTATTTCGGGGCGTGTGGTGTAGCCCGAAGCAATCAGTTGTAATATCTCGAAATAACGAGCATAATCCTTGCCAAATTCTTCTATCAACATATTTTTTCCTTCGTAGATGAAGTAAGAATTTTTGGCGACAAACTTCTCTGTCATCAGTTCCTTATTGTTGGCTCCTGTGTCCATCATCATTTCCACGTATTCAGCTACGCCTCCTGTGTAGCTGTATAGTGCCAGAAGGTCTTCTGAGGTATAGGCAGGATTGTATGTGCTCAGTATCTCCTTGATGACAGATGGTGGGAATGGAGTGACCTTGATTTCGCCAGTCTGTCTCCCATATAGTGGCTGTTTGTTGTTTTTGAAGATGATGTTCATGAGCGAATAGACAGAGCCACACACCACCAAATTGATGTGAGCATCTTGTTTGTTCAAGTCCCAAATCTTCTGCATGTCAGAAAACACGGAAGGATTTACTCTCTTGAAGTCCTGAAACTCGTCGATGACAAGAGTGAGTGGACGGGTCTTTGACAGCTGCATCAAGTATTTAAAGATGTCGGCAAATCGTGTGACTTCTCCAAGAATAGGAATGTTAAGCTTTTCGGTTATCTCGTTGATAAAGTCTTTGCATAGCTCCTCCTCCGACTTTCTTGCTACAAAAAAATAGAGCATGTCATTGATGTCCTCGTATGCCTTAAGCAGCAAGGATGTCTTTCCGCTACGTCTTCTGCCAGTGATGATGGTGAAACGAGCTGTGTGTAATGACAGATTGTGTATATTTTGTAATTCTGCTATCTCTTCTTTTCTTCCAAAAAATTTCATAATTCAGACTTGTTTTATGTTGTTTGCTTGTCTTAATTTCCGAAACTATGGTTTCGGAAACGGTGGTTTCGGATGCAAAGGTAGTGAAAAGTATATGAAAATCAAAGTGTTTGACGGTTTTATTTAGCTGTGTTTTTCTGTGTTTTGTTGTGTTGTTTTCCGAAACCACGGTTTCGGAAACGGTGGTTTCGGAAATGACGGAGCATGTCATGATTGCAGTAGATGTATGATTGTTGCAGTAGGAGGAGGGGGCTACTGCAATCCTGCAACAGCGTTGCATTCAATGAGTTGCAAGGATATTTTGGCAAGAATTGCAGTATTGCAGATGAAAAAGTTTTTTTTAATTTTCTTGCATCAAATATTCTTTTTTGCTATATTTGCAGCGTATCATTCGATACCTATGTTTAATACATATTTACTACTAACATTATATCTCTAACACTATGGCAAAAACGAAGCAAATAGTAGAGTGTGTGCCTAATTTCAGCGAAGGCCGCGATATGAACGTAATCCGTCAGATAACGGATGCAGTAGAAAGCGTGAAGGGTGTGAAACTGCTGGATGTAGACCCCGGCGAGGCTACCAATCGCACGGTGGTGACATTCGTGGGCGAGCCCGACGACGTAGTGGAGGCTGCATTCAGAGCTGTGGGCAAAGCCGCACAACTCATTGACATGCGTCAGCATCATGGTGCCCATCCGCGTATAGGAGCGACGGATGTGCTGCCCATTGTGCCCGTAAGCGGAATAACGCTTGAGGAGTGCGCCGAGATTTCGCGCCAGCTCGCCAAGCGCATAGCTGAAGAACTCAATATTCCTTGTTATTGTTATGAGGCTGCGGCGTTCAAGCCTGAGCGTGCCAACCTTGCCATTTGTCGCAAGGGCGAGTATGAGGGTATTGCCGAGCGCATCGACGACGACGCTGAGGCTCCCGACTTTGGACGTCGCCCGTACGACGAGCAGGTGGCTCGCACGGGTTGCACGGTTGTGGGTGCACGCGACTTCCTCATTGCTGTCAACTTCAATCTCAACACCACTTCCACTCGACGTGCCAACGCCATTGCGTTTGACGTGAGAGAGAAGGGCAGACCTATGCGCGAGGGCAACCCCATCACGGGCAAGAAGTTGCTCTATGCCGACGGCACGCCCATCATGAAGCCTGGCACGCTGAAGTCTACCAAGGCTATAGGATGGTATATCGACGAGTATGGCATAGCACAGGTGTCGATGAACATCACCAATATCAATGTCACTCCGTTGCACAAGGCGTTTGACGAGGTGTGCCGCTGTGCTCAGAATCGTGGCGTGCGCGTCACAGGAACTGAGATTGTGGGACTCGTGCCTGAGCGCACTCTGATAGAGGCTGGTCGCTATTTCCTCGCCAAGCAGCAGCGTTCTGCCGGAATACCCAAGAAGGATATATTGGATATAGCTATCAAGTCGCTCGGATTGTCCGACCTCAAGGAGTTTAAACCCGAAGAGAAGATAATAGAATATGTAATGGCTGAGGGTGCCGAGAAGCAGCGCCTGCTGATAGACCTCACTGTTAAGGGATTTGCCGAGGAGACATCGCGCGAGAGTCCGGCTCCTGGTGGTGGTTCGGTGTCGGCATATATGGGAGCGCTTGGCGCTTCGCTGGCAACGATGGTGGCAAACTTGTCGAGCCACAAGCCCGGATGGGACGAACAGTGGGAGGAGTTTGCCCATGTGGCAGAGGAAGGCATGGCTCTACAAGAGCGTCTGTTGCACCTCGTCGATGAGGACACCGAGGCTTTCAATCGCATCATGGCTGCTTTCGGCATGCCTAAGAACACGCCTGAGGAGAAGGCTGCACGCACGGAAGCCATACAGAAGGCTACGCTGTTTGCTACGGAAGTGCCATTGGAGACTATGAAGGCATCGTACGAGGTGTTTGACGTGTGCCGCAAGATGGTGGAGAAGGGCAATCCTAATAGCGTGTCTGACGCTGGCGTGGGAGCATTGGCTGCACGTGCCGCTGTGCTTGGTGCCGGAATGAACGTGAAGATAAACGCTGGTTCGCTGAAGGATAGAGAGAAGGCTGAGGCGCTGATAGGCGAGGCTAATGAGCTGATAGCAAAGGCGAACAAGGAAGAAGCGGAAATAACAAAAATGGTGGAGGAGAAACTATGATCTTTACAGACGAAATAAGACTGGGCATTCCTGACTACTTGCCCGAGCAGAAGCCCTACGACAACAATATAAATCATGCGCCCAAGCGCAAGGAGATACTGAATCACGAAGAGCGCAAGCTGGCACTGCGCAACGCTCTGCGCTATTTTCCAAAGCATCTGCATGCTGAATTGGCACCCGAGTTTATCGAAGAGTTGGACAAGTATGGTCGCATATATATGTATCGCTATCGTCCAAGTTATGAGATGTATGCACGTCCGATAGACGAATATCCACACCATTCGGAGCAGGCTGCCGCCATAATGCTGATGATACAGAACAACCTCAACCCCGAGGTGGCGCAGCATCCGCACGAACTGATAGTATACGGAGGCAACGGAGCCATATTCCAGAACTGGGCGCAGTATAGACTGACGATGAAGTATCTGAGCGAGATGACCGACGAGCAGACTCTTGTGATGTACTCGGGACATCCTCTCGGACTCTTCCCATCGCATAAGAATGCGCCGCGAGTGGTGGTGACCAACGGTATGGTGATACCCAACTACTCTAAGCCCGACGACTGGGAGCGCATGAATGCTCTCGGCGTGAGTCAGTATGGACAGATGACGGCTGGCTCGTACATGTACATCGGTCCGCAGGGCATCGTGCATGGCACTACTATCACCGTGCTCAACGCATGCCGCAAGCAGCGCAGCGAGAAGGGTGGACCAAATGATATACACGGAATGCTCTTTGTTTCGTCGGGACTCGGCGGTATGTCGGGAGCACAGCCCAAGGCAGGCAACATAGCCGGAGTGGTGAGCGTGGTGGCTGAAATCAATCCTTTGGCAGCCAAGAAACGCTACGACCAGGGATGGGTGGACGAACTGCACGACAACCTTGACGAGCTCATACCTGCCATACGAAAGAGCGTGGACGAGAAGCGCACCGTGTCTATGGCATACGTGGGCAACGTGGTGGACCTATGGGAGCGACTTGCCGACGAAGGCATACGTGTGGACATAGGTAGCGACCAGACCTCGCTACACAATCCATGGGCGGGCGGCTACTATCCTGCCGACCTGACATTGGAGGAGTCGAAGCAGATGATGGCTGAGAATCCAGACGAGTTCCGCAAGCATGTGCAGGCTTCGTTGCGTCGACAGGTGGCTGCCATCAACCGCCTTGCCGATGAGGGCATGTACTTCTTCGACTATGGCAACGCCTTCTTGCTGCAATCACAGCGTGCCGGAGCCGATATCTGCAAGGAAGACGGCAAGTTCCGCTATCCGTCTTATGTTCAGGACATTATGGGTCCGATGTTCTTCGACTATGGTTTCGGCCCGTTCAGATGGGTTTGTACATCGGGCAATCCAGCCGACCTTGCCAAGACCGACGAGATAGCAGCGCGTGTGATGGAGGAGATAATGCAGAATGCGCCCGACGAGATAAAGGGACAGATGGCTGACAACATCCACTGGATTTGCGAGGCAAGTCGCAACAATCTTGTGGTAGGTTCGCAGGCACGCATCCTCTATGCCGATGCCGAGGGACGCTCCAAGATAGCACAGGCATTCAACGAGGCAATAAAGAGTGGCGAGATAACACGCCCCATAGTGTTGGGACGCGACCATCACGACGTGTCAGGCACCGACTCGCCCTTCCGCGAGACAAGCAACATATACGACGGTTCGCAGTTCTGTGCCGATATGGCTGTGCAGAACGTGATAGGCGACTCGTTCCGTGGCGCTACATGGGTGTCGCTGCACAATGGTGGCGGCGTAGGCTGGGGCGAAGTGGTGAACGGAGGCTTCGGCATGGTGATTGACGGCAGCGAGGAGAGCGACCGCCACATACGTGAGATGCTCTTCTGGGATGTCAACAACGGCATTGCACGCCGTGCATGGGCTCGCAACGAAGGCTCTATACATAGCATAGAACGCGAGATGCAGCGTTCGCATGGCTTGCAGGTGACTATGCCAAACATCGTTGACGACGACATCATCAACAAAAACGTGAACTAAAAATCCCTACTACAACAACTAAAAACCCGTAAAAGCCTAAGTTTATGAAGATACACAAGATTTCTGCCGAGCACCTTTCTATTGAGCGTATAGGTAAGATAGTATATGGTGGCTACAAGATAGAACTGAGCGACGATGCACAGCGACGCATTGTGGAGTGTCGAGAATATCTCGACCGCAAGATAGAGTCGTCGACAGCGCCTATATATGGAGTGACCACTGGATTTGGTTCGCTCTGCAATGTGAGCATTGGTTCGGACTATTTGGCTCAGTTGCAAATCAATCTAATGATGTCGCATGCGTGTGGCACGGGCGACCGTGTGCCAAACGACATTGTTAAGATTATGTTGCTGCTCAAGATACAGTCGCTGAGCTATGGATTCTCAGGATGTCAGCTCGTGACTGTAGAGCGACTCATCGACTTCTTCAACAATGATGTCTACCCAGTGGTTTACATGCAAGGCTCACTCGGAGCGTCGGGCGACTTGGTGCCGTTGGCTCATCTCTCGTTGCCGCTTGTCGGACTTGGCGAGGTGGAATACCAAGGCAATGTAATAGCTGGAGACGAAATGCTGAAGAAGTTTGACTGGCACCCCATCCGACTGGCATCGAAAGAAGGACTCGCCCTGCTCAATGGTACGCAGAACATGGGCGCATTCGCTGTGTGGGCATTGTTGCAGTCGCACAGACTGAGCGATTGGGCAGACAAGATAGCTGCCATGTCGCTTGATGCCTACTATGGACTGACGGCTCCTTTCACCGACGCTGTTCATCAGGTGCGTCCACACAAGGGTCAGATTGTCACAGCTGCACGCATGAGAGAGTTGCTTGAGGGTAGCGAGATAATAGAGAAGCCTAAGACGTATGTGCAGGATCCGTATTCGTTCAGATGTATTCCGCAGGTGCATGGCACGGTGAAGGACACTATAGAATATGTCAGGTCGGTGGTAGATGTTGAGGTGAACTCAGCCACGGACAATCCGACGGTATGTCCCGACGAAGACATCATCATATCAGCCGGCAACTTCCATGGCGAACCTATAGCCATGCCTATGGACTTCTTGGCTATAGCATTGTGTGAGTTGGCTAATATATCAGAGCGCCGTATATATAAACTCGTGAGTGGAACACGCGGACTGCCAAGTTTCCTCGTTGCCAATCCGGGTGTGAACAGCGGCTTTATGATACCGCAGTATACAGCTGCTTCGATTGTCAGCCTCAACAAGACACTGTCGACACCATCGTCAGTGGACAGCATACCGTCGAGTCAAGGTCAGGAGGACCACGTGAGTATGGGTGCCAACGCTGCCATCAAGCTATACAAGGTGGTGCTCAATACGGAGCGTGTGCTTGCCATAGAGCTGTTCAACGCCGCACAAGCACTCGACTTCCGTCGCCCGCTGAAGTCGTCGCCCGCTGTAGAGGCTGTTCATGACAGCTATCGAGAGGTGGTGCCATTTATAGTGGACGACGAGGTGATGTATCCGCATATAGCGAGGTCGATTGAATTCTTGAGAAAGTAATTATTTATGAAACAACTTGTAAAGAACATAAGTTGCCTTGCCGGCATCGAATACTCCCCCAAGCTCCGTCTACAAGGCAAGGAGATGGCTGAGTTCAACACCATAGACGATGCATGGTTATTGGTGGAGGACGGACGAATCGCACTGTTTGGCAGTGTTGCCAACGGAATGCCGCCAATGGACGATGTCGACAACATCATTGACGCAGAAGGCGGAATGGTGTTGCCATCGTGGTGCGACTCGCACACACACATTGTCTTTGCCGGAAGTCGTGAGCGAGAGTTTGTCGACAAAATCAACGGACTAAGTTATGAGGAGATAGCACGCCGTGGTGGAGGTATACTCAATTCTGCCGACCTGCTGCACAATACTTCTGAGGACGAGCTATATCGTCAAGCCATGCGGCGACTCGACGAGGTGATACGTAAGGGAACGGGTTGTGTGGAGATAAAGAGTGGTTATGGACTAAATCTTGAAGACGAACTGAAGATGCTACGCGTGATACAGCGCATGAAAGAGACGTCAAGTGCTAAGATTGTGTCCACCTTCCTTGGTGCCCATGCCGTGGCGCGTGGCATGTCGCAAGACGACTATGTGAAGCTCATCATCAACGAGATGATACCCGAGGTGGGACGCCAACGTCTTGCCGACTTCGTTGACGTGTTCTGCGACCGCGGATTCTTCACGCCAGAAGAGACTGGCAGAATGCTTGAGGCGGCAGCCGCATGGGGAATGCGCCCGAAGATTCATGCCGACGAGTTGGCATCGTCGGGTGGAGTAGAGGTTGGAGTGAAGCATGGAGCCTTGTCGGTTGACCACTTGGAGAGCATGACAGTCGAGGAAATCGAAATATTGCGAGGCAGCGACACAATGCCAACGGTGTTGCCAGGCACATCATTCTTCCTCAACATGCCGTATGGCAAGGCACGCAAGATGATAGACGCAGGACTGGGGGTAGCCGTAGCCAGCGACTACAATCCTGGTTCGACACCTTCGGGCGACATGAAGTTTGTGGTTTCGCTGGCTTGTATAAAGCTACGTTTGCAGCCAAACGAGGCTTTGAATGCCGCAACAATAAATGGAGCATGTGCTATGGGCGAGAGCGCCAACTACGGAAGTATCGCCAAAGGCAAGGTAGCCAACTTCTTCATCACACATCCCATTCCGTCAGTCGACTTCATCCCTTATGCCTATACAACACCAATAGTTAAAAAGGTTGTGTTGCGAGGAGAAGTGGTGTGATATCACGTAACTACCATTAACAAATAAACCGATGATGCCTCCATAGCATCATCGGTTTATTCTTACTATTGGGTATCTTCTTATTTCCTCTTCCATGGCTTGTTTGTTTTATTGCGCTAAGTTACGAAAAAAAATCTTTTTATCTGCCTTTATGTGCGAGAAAATAAGTAAGTTTGCACCATAATATCAATTTATCGGAATAATGACTTATACTATTGAAAAGGTTACAACGCTCATAGGAGCCCACCGCTTCGGCGCAGCCGATGCCAACATAGGGTTTCTGCTAACTGACAGCCGTTCACTGTGCTTCGCCGAGGAGACTCTGTTCTTCGCCCTGAAGTCGGGACGTGGCGACGGTCATAACTATATTTCCGACCTCTACAGGCGTGGAGTGCGCAACTTCGTGGTGGAGCATGTGCCACTCGACTATGCTTCGACTTATGCCGACGCAAACTTCCTACGTGTGGAGAATTCGCTCGTGGCTCTGCAGCGACTTGCCGAACGCCACCGCGACGAATACGCCATTCCTATTGTGGGCATTACGGGTTCAAATGGTAAAACCATTGTTAAGGAATGGCTCTACCAGTTGCTATCACCCGAAATCAATGTGACACGCTCACCGCGCAGCTACAACTCGCAGATTGGTGTGCCACTCTCGGTGTGGCTCTTGAATGAGCAGAGCCAGGTGGGAGTGTTTGAGGCTGGCATCTCGGAGCCGGGCGAAATGCTCGCACTGCGCGATATCATTCAGCCTTCTATAGCTGTGCTGACATTCATTGGCGATGCTCATCAGAAGAATTTTGAGTCGCTTGAGGAGAAATGCCGTGAGAAGGTTATACTCTTTCATGATGCCAAGACCATTGTCTACTGCAAGGACGACACGCTTGTGGACAATGTGGTGAAGAGTTTTGACTATAAGGGCGAAAACCTCGCATGGTCGATGAAGGACCCTAAGGCGGCGATGTTTGTGAAGAAGGTGGAGAAGAAGGATTTCATCTCGACTATACATTATATATACAAAGGCGAGGAGGGTGAGTATGACTTGCCGTTCATTGACGAGGCTTCGGTGCGCAACTCGGTAACTACTGCTGTTGTGGCACTGCATATCGGACTCTCTCGCGAGCTTCTTGCTGAGCGCATGAATAATCTTGAGCCTGTGGCTATGCGCCTTGAGGTGAAGGAGGGACAGCACGGATGTACACTCATCAACGACTCGTACAACTCGGACATCAATTCGCTCGACATTGCTCTCGACTTTATGAATCGCCGTCCTGACCACAAGGGACGCAAGCGCACACTGATTCTGAGCGACATTTATCAGACGGGCGAACCACTCGATCGTCTATACAAGGAGGTATCCAATCTAAGTGTGCAGCGTGGAGTGAACAAGATAATAGGCATTGGTCCGCAGATAATGGAGCATGCCGACATGATAAAGGTACAGGAGAAGTTCTTCTTCCACGACGTAACGTCGTTCATACACAGTACGGTGTTTGAGACATTGCGTGATGAAGTGATTCTAATTAAGGGTGCACGTAGATTTGGATTTGACAACATCACGGAGCTGCTTGTGCAGAAGGTGCACGAGACTATACTCGAAGTGAATCTCTCGGGTGTGGTGAAGAATCTCAACTTCTATCGTTCGTTTATGAAGCCTGAGACCAAACTGGTGTGCATGATTAAGGCGGATGCCTACGGAGCAGGTGCAGTGGAGATAGCCAAGACGCTGCAAGACCATCGCGTGGACTATCTTGCTGTGGCTGTGGCAGACGAGGGTGTGACGCTGAGAAAGAACGGCATCACGTCGAACATCATGATTATGAATCCTGAGATGTCGGCTTTCAAGACCATGTTCGACTACGACCTTGAGCCAGAGGTGTATTCATTCCGACTGCTTGATGCCCTTGTGCGTGAGGCTCAGAAGAATGGTATCAACAACTTCCCAGTTCACATCAAGCTCGACACGGGTATGCACCGTCTCGGTTTTGACCCATTGAAGGATATGCCAGAGCTTATCGACAGATTGCAGCATCAGTCAGCTGTTATTCCGCGTTCGGTGTTCTCGCACTTTGTGGGTAGCGACTCTGACTCGTTCGACGAATTCTCTGCCTATCAGTTTGGACTTTTCAACAAGGGCAGCAAGATGCTTTGTGATGCTTTCCCACACAAGATATTGCGCCACATAGACAACTCGGCGGGCATAGAGCATTTCCCCGAACGTCAGCTTGACATGTGCAGATTGGGACTCGGACTGTATGGATATGACTCACGAGACAACTCTATGATAAACAATGTGACCACGCTGAAGACAACAATCCTTCAGATTCACGATATTCCTGCAACGGAAACCATTGGTTACAGCCGTCGTGGAACGTTGACACGCGACTCGCGTATTGCTGCTATTCCTATAGGATATGCCGACGGACTCAATCGTCATCTTGGCAATCGTCATGGCTATTGTCTTGTCAATGGCAAGAAGGCAGAATATGTTGGCAATATCTGCATGGACGTGGCAATGATAGATGTCACTGACATCGACTGCAAGGAGGGCGACCAGGTGATAATATTTGGTGAGGAATTGCCTGTTACGGTATTGTCGGAAGCTATAGACACAATACCATACGAGGTGCTGACTGGTATCAGCAATAGAGTGAAGCGAGTTTATTATCAGGACTAATTAGAGCCAGATAAATATAAAAGCCCCCAACCACTTAGCCCAAAAGGAGTGGTTGGGGGCTGACATTTTCACAGTCTTCTCGCCGTTCTCGGCAGCAGTGTGAAATGCTTCTATCAATGCGGTGACATTAGTCTTATCGTTGTCGGCAGTGGTTGCTTGTATCTCGTAGTAGACATCGGTCATGGAGAAGTCGGCGAATGCCTTCTTTACCGGGTCGAATACAGTGAGATTGATTGAAGCAAATGCAAGAAACCAACCCAAGAATAGTACAATAAGTGTAACGCATACATGGTCAGCGTTTATGAGGTGTAAAATATAATGTAAAATAATGTATATATACTGTCCCATAATTGGGACGCTTATATAAAAATGTAGTGAGAGGTGAAACTCCAACTCCCACTACTTAAAATTTTTTAATATAAAATGTAGCCAAGACTAATTAGGCTTATGCTAATCCATAACAACACTCCCTGTATGAGTGGTTTCAGGCCAACACTGCGCAGTGTCTCGCGTGTTAACGAGGCTCCGATGAAAAAGAGTGATAATGTAATGAGGTGTTTGGCAAGTTTGTTGACAGCTCCGCTGAACTGGCTACCTATTGAGGCTGCTGTGTCGCCGATGAGCGATGCATTGCTCAGTATGTAGGTGTTGAACAGGATTGCCACAATGAACCACAGGATAAAATGCGGAATGCATTTATACCAAGGCTTTGACCCTCCGTCGGCAGAGTTGGCAAGCGACTTTCGGAAGAAGAATGGTGTGACCAAAGCCAGCACAACAATCCATAGAGCACGTGTAAGTTTGATTGTTGTTGCTACTTCCAATGCGCTAACGCCTTGTGAAGCAACAAGTTCGGGGTGCATCTGGTCGTAGGCTGCTCCAGCTCCTACAACTGATGAAGTGTCGTGGATGGCAATGGCTGCCCACATGCCAAATTGTTTCATTGTCATACCAAGAGCATCACCAATGACTGGGAAGAGGAACAGGGCGATGCCGTTGAGCACGAAAACTACGCCAAGTGCAACAGACATACTCTCTGCTTTTGCCTTGATGATAGGTCCAACTGCTGCTATTGCCGAGCCTCCACAGATGGCTGTTCCGGATGACAACAGGTAGCTTGTCTGCGAGTCGACGCCGAGAAACTTTCTGCCGTACAGCCAGCCGAGGGCAAGTGTGCCGAACACACTGACAATGGTGAACATCATTCCTTCAGCGCCCGAAGCGAGTGCCTTGTCTACATTCATGCCAAATCCGAGTCCGATGACAGAGTATTGCAGCAACTTTTTTGACATCATTTTATTGAAGTCGGGGAATGCTTTGCCGAATAACAGGGCAAAAGCAAAACCGATGGCAAGAGCTATGGGGGATGACACCCAGCCAGCAATCCATGCGATACTGCCCAAATTCAGATTAAATACTTCTACGGCAAATCCCAATAATAGAGAAATGCCCATAACTGCTATTATCGCTATATAGCAGAGTTCTTTCTTTTCCATTGTTATATTGTTTTTAGTTGTATAACTTTCGTTGTCGCTGCAAAATTACAATAAATATGGCTTATATGAGTATTAGTTATTAAAAACAAACGTTTACATTGTAAAAATATAGGAATCTCACTATTTTTGTGACCAAGGAATTAGAATAAAATGTAATTTTGCATACGAAAAGAAGAAAGAATAAACGTATTAGGTAATAGAAAGGTTTGGTTATAATAGTTAGTTTTAGTTGGACGGTTTGTTTTATACAAAGAATTAAGGTATTTAGCTAATAAGGTAATTAAGGTTTGTTTGATTGTTGTAGGGACAACAGATTATTATGAGATTAAAATAGACTCAAATTTAAGAGGCAGGACTTCGTGAGAAATCCTGCCTTTTTTGCGGTATTTATGTTTGACGTTTTCAATTTGTTATTCGTCAGCCTGTTCTTCCAGAGTGTACTGGCTTGAACCATCGAAGCAGTGTGTGCATACTTGACACTTAGGGAGTCCGATTGCCTTGATGAGTTGTTCTATAGTGTTGAACTTCAGTGATGTAAGTCCAAGTTGGCTACGTATCTCCTCCACCATGCGCTTGTATTGTGGTGAGTCGGTAGTAGCATATTTATCAAGGTCTTTATTGGCGTCGCCCTCAAACTTCTCGATGATGCGTCGTGTGATAAGTTCCATGTCGCTCTTTGACGAAGTGAAGCCGATGAATGGACATCCATATACCAATGGAGGGCATGCTATGCGCATGTGACACTCCTTGAGACCAGCTTGGTCGAACAATTCCTTAACATTATCGCGCAACTGAGTGCCACGTACGATAGAGTCGTCGCAGAATAGCACTCGTTTGTCTTTGAGCATTGCCTTGTTGGGTATGAGCTTCATCTTGGCTACAAGTGAACGCATTTCTTGGTTGGCTGGAGTGAACGAACGAGGCCAAGTTGGTGTGTATTTGGCAATGCAGCGCTGATATGGCACGCCTTTTCCTGCAGCATATCCCATAGCCATACCAGTGCCAGAGTCTGGAATGCCCGAGCAGCAGTCTACCTCAATGTCGTCTGTCTTGGCAAGATTGAATCCGTTGGCAAAGCGAGCTTCCTCAACATTCTTGCCCTCGTATGTGGATGTAGGGAATCCGTAGTATACCCATAGGAACGAACATATCTGCATTTTCTTGTTAGCAGGGCGCAACTGTGTCATGCCGTCGGCTGTGAGCTGTACAATTTCGCCTGGTCCAACGTTATGGATTTCTTCGTAACCAAGATTAGGGAATGAAGTTGATTCGCTTGAGGCAGCGTATGTTCCGTCCTTCTTGCCTATTATAATAGGTGTGCGTCCCCATGCGTCGCGGGCGCAGATGAGCGAGTCTTCTGTAAGAATCATCATGGTGCAAGAGCCCTTGATGTTATGGTATACGTTTTCGATACCCTCCTTAAACGTCTTGCCTTGAATAATGAGCAAGGCTACGAGTTCGGTTTGGTTGGTTGAACTTTGCGACAACTCGGCAAAGTGCATATTCTTTTCAAGCAACTCCGCAGTCAGTTCCTTGATGTTGGCAATCTTCGCAACGGTGCAGATGGCAAAGCGTCCGAGGTGAGAATTGATGATAAGCGGTTGTGCGTCGGTGTCGCTTATCACACCGATGCCAGCTGTGCTGCCTGCGAAGCGGTCGAGCGTAGGCTCAAACTTGGTGCGGAAATAAGAACTCTCAAGGTTGTGGATTGAGCGTGTGAATCCTTTTTCCTTACTGTACATCGCCAGACCGCCGCGACGCGTTCCGAGATGTGAGTTGTAGTCAGTTCCATAGAAAACGTCTGCTACGCAGCTTTTCTTGGAGATGGTGCCGAAAATGCCTCCCATAAATTCTTATAGTATTATGTTTTCTTATTGAAAATTTGTGGTGCAAAGTTACTGATAATCTATGAGAAACGTGTCATTTTCAGACATTTTATGCGAAAATCATGCACAACATGTTAATGATTGTGTATTTTCCGAGGCTTAGATTTGGTCGCGTAACATAAAGTTATTACTTTTGCAACATTGAAACTACAATAATTTATTAACAATATGAGTTTGAAAATTGTTGTACTTGCCAAGCAAGTACCCGACACACGAAACGTCGGCAAAGACGCTATGACAGCCGAAGGAACTGTCAATCGCGCCGCCCTGCCGGCTATCTTCAACCCCGAAGATCTTAATGCGTTGGAACAGGCTCTGCGTCTGAAGGAGC
This sequence comes from uncultured Prevotella sp., assembly GCA_934183355.1. GTDB lineage: Bacteria > Bacteroidota > Bacteroidia > Bacteroidales > Bacteroidaceae > Prevotella. Next base: position 18,705 of record CAKPST010000019.1, on the reverse strand, counting down.
AGAATCCTGGTTCGACAGTAGGTATATTGACAATGGGTCCTCCACGTGCAGCTGAGGTAATCCGTCAGGGACTCTATCGTGGAGCTGACACAGGCTGGTTGCTCACCGATCGTCTCTTTGCCGGTGCCGACACACTCGCCACATCTTACGCTCTTGCCACTGCTATACAGAAGATTGGCGATGTGGACGTAGTGATTGGTGGTCGTCAGGCTATTGATGGAGATACAGCACAGGTGGGTCCTCAGGTTGCTCAGAAGCTCGGTCTCTCTCAGGTTACATACGCAGAGGAAATCATTAAGTGCGAGGATGGCAAACTCACAATTCGTCGTCACATCGATGGTGGTGTGGAAACCGTTGAGGCTCCAATGCCGCTTGTTGTAACTGTAACAGGTTCTGCAGCTCCATGCCGTCCTGCCAACGCCAAACTTGTTATGAAGTACAAGCGTGCTACAGCTCCTATGGAGCGCAAGCCGGAGGACAAGTATAACTATCTTTACGAGGAACGTCCTTATCTCACGCTCAATCAGTGGACTGTTGCCGACGTTGACGGCGACCCAGAGCAGTGTGGTCTCAGCGGTTCGCCTACTAAGGTGAAGGCTGTGAAGAACATTGTGTTCCAGGCTAAGGAAAGCAAGACACTCACAGGCAGCGACGCTGATATCGAGGGTCTCATCAAGGAATTGTTGGACGAAAAGATTATTGGATAATGAACAACGTATTTGTATATTGCGAGATAGAAGGCACTCAGGTACAGGAAGTGTCTCAGGAACTTCTCACCAAGGGTCGCAAGCTCGCCAATCAGCTTGGTGTTGACCTCAATGCCATCGTTGCCGGCACTGGCATCAAGGGCAAGGTGGAGGATCAGATTTTGCCATACGGTGTAGACAAGCTCTTTGTCTTTGACGCTGAGGGTCTATTCCCCTACACATCAGCTCCTCATACCGACATTATGGTTAATCTCTTTAAGGAAGAGCAGCCACAGATAGCTCTTATGGGTGCTACAGTTATTGGTCGCGACCTTGGTCCGCGCGTATCTTCATCGCTCACAAGCGGTTTGACAGCCGATTGTACAGAGCTTGAGATAGGCGACTATGATGATAAGAAGAGTGGTGTTCACTATGACAACTTGCTCTATCAGATTCGTCCGGCATTCGGTGGCAACATCGTGGCTACTATCGTTAACCCTGACCACCGTCCGCAGATGGCTACCGTTCGCAGCGGTGTGATGCAGAAGGCTCTCTATGAAGGCGAGGCAAAGGGCGAAGTTGTTTATCCTGAAGTTGCCAAGTATGTCCCAGAGGCAGACTTTGTTGTGAAGGTTCTTGACCGTCATGTAGAGGCAGCTAAGCACAATCTCAAGGGTGCTCCTATTGTTGTTGCAGGTGGTTATGGTGTAGGTTCAAAGGAGAACTTCGATATGCTCTTCCAGCTAGCCAAGGAACTTCATGGTGAGGTTGGTGCAAGTCGTGCTGCTGTTGATGCTGGTTGGTGCGATCACGATCGTCAGATAGGTCAGACTGGTGTGACTGTTCATCCTAAGGTGTACATTGCATGTGGCATCTCTGGTCAGATTCAGCACATTGCAGGTATGCAGGATTCTGGCATCATCATTTCTGTGAACAACGACCCAGATGCTCCTATCAACAAGATTGCCGACTACGTAATTACTGGCACTGTTGAGGAAGTACTGCCGAAACTGATTAAGTATTATAAAGCGAACAATAAGTAATGGCTAACTATTATACCGATCATCCGGAGTATGATTTCTATCTGAATCACCCGGAAATGCAGCGTGTTGTAGAACTCAAGGAGCGCAACTTCGCTGATAAAGATAAATTTGAGGATGCGCCCGTTGATTTTGAGGACGCTATCGAGAACTATAAGCGTGTACTTGAGATAACAGGTGACATTGCTGCCAATATCATCGAGCCTAACTCAGAGGACGTTGACCTTGAGGGTCCACATCTTGTAGATGGTCGTATGCACTATGCATCTAAGACCTACGAGAATATAGAGGCTACACGTCAGGCTGGTCTGTGGGGTATCTCTATGCCTCGCCGCTACAATGGTCTTAACATGCCAATCACTCCGTACTCAATGGCTTCGGAGATTGTGTCGTGTGCAGATGCTGGTTTCCAGAACATCTGGTCACTCCAAGACTGTATAGAGACTCTCTACGAGTTCGGTTCGGAGGAGCAGCGTCAGAAGTACATCCCTCGTGTTTGTGCTGGTGAGACTATGTCAATGGACTTGACTGAGCCTGATGCAGGTTCCGACCTTCAGCGTGTAATGCTCAAGGCTACACAGGACGAGGACGGCACATGGCGCTTGAATGGTGTTAAGCGATTCATTACCAATGGCGACTCTGACATCCACCTCGTGCTTGCACGTTCAGAAGAGGGCACACGTGATGGTCGTGGACTGTCAATGTTCATCTATGATAAGCGTGATGGTGGTGTGACAGTTCGTCACATCGAGCACAAGCTTGGTATCCATGGTTCGCCTACTTGCGAGCTTGTATATAAGAATGCTAAGGCAGAGCTTTGCGGTTCAACACGTCTTGGACTCATCAAGTACGTTATGGCTCTTATGAATGGTGCGCGTCTTGGTATTGCCGCACAGTCAGTTGGTGTAAGTCAGGCAGCATACGATGAGGCTTTGAAGTATGCACGTGAGCGCAAGCAGTTTGATACAGAGATTGTGAAGTTCCCTGCTGTATACGATATGATTGCCCGTATCAAGGGTAAGCTCGATGCAGGTCGTTCTATTCTTTATCAGACAGCACGTTATGTTGACATCTACAAGGCACTTGAGGACATTTCACGTGAACGCAAGCTTACTGCTGAGGAGCGTCAGGAGTTGAAGAAATACTCTCGTTTAGCTGATGCTTTCACACCGTTGGCAAAGGGTATGAACTCTGAATATGCCAACCAGAATACATACGATGCTATTCAGGTGCATGGTGGTTCTGGCTTCATTATGGAGTACAAGTGTCAGCGTCTATATCGTGATGCCCGCATCTTCTCTATCTATGAGGGTACCACACAGCTTCAGGTTGTTGCTGCTATCCGCTACATTTCCAACGGCACTTATCTCAGCATCATCAAGGAGATGCTTGAGAAGGAGGTTGCCGAGGAGCTGAAGCCACTGAAGGCTCGTGTAGAAGAGATGGTCAAGCTCTATGAGCAGGCTCTCGAATACGTTAAGGAGGGTCAGGATCAGGAGATGCACGACTTCCTTGCACGCCGTCTCTATAATATGACTTGCGAGATTATCATGTCGCTCCTCATCCTCGACGATGCTACACGCTCTGCAGACCTCTTTGCTAAGAGTGCCAATGTATATGTACGTATGGCCCAGGCTAATGTTATTGGTGAGCATGCCTACATCATGAACTTCATTAAGGAAGACCTCCCAAGCTTCCGTGCTGAATAAATGAACAAATAATTGAACATTATAAATAAAGGAGACTATGGTCAATTCCATGGTCTCCTTTATTTATAATGTATATTCTGTTGGCAATATTTTCTATTAATAGTTGTCATTTATTATTGACAACTCATACATTGAAATATTCTTCCAGTTTCTCTTCAGCCTTACCATCAGTATTTTCCAAGTCTTCTATAATTACACCATGTTCGAGCAGAGCCACACGTGTGGAAATCTCAACGGTATGTTGCAGATTGTGACTTGATATTAGCACCGTGGCACCGGTTTCTTTATTGAAGTCGGTGATGAGTCGTTTGAGTTGATTCTGGCTACTCGGGTCGAGGAAGTTGAATGGTTCGTCAAGAACAACGAGTTGTGGACGGTTGAGCAAAGCAGCCACAATGCCCACCTTCTGCTTGTTGCCAGCCGATAAGTCGCGTATGTATTTCTTCTGTCCAAGCACTTCTCCATTCATGAAACGTTCGAAGTCCTTCAGGCGTTCAGCAGTATGTTCCTTAGACATACCAGACACACGTCCTATGAAGTCGAAATACTCTTCGGGAGTAAGGAAGTCTATTAGGAACGAGTTGTCAATGTATGCACCAGTGAGCAACTTCCAGTCTTCGCTGACAGCAGGGTTTATTTCATCTGCAATACTGTTGTTTTCTGGCATTGTTTTCTTGTCAGGATACATCATGACATCACCCTCGTCAGCCTTCAGCAAGTCGAGCATCAATCTGAACAGAGTTGTCTTTCCTGCGCCATTGTTGCCAACCAAACCTATTATTTCACCATCATTGATAGTGAGTTGCTGTATGTCGACGGCAGTCTTGTCGCCAAAACACTTTTTGAGATTGTTGAGTTCTATTCTCATTATTATTATATTCTAATTGTTGTGTTATTTGTTCTCCAACTCCATTTTCAAGAATCTTGGTGTATATCCCTCCTTCGATTCAGCCACTTCTTCTGGTGTTCCAGTCGCTAATACACGTCCGCCACCACGTCCACCCTCTGGGCCAATGTCGATGATATGGTCGGCGAGCTTTATAACATCAAGGTTGTGCTCAATGATTATCACCGTGTTGCCACGGTCAACAAGTTTTTGTAGCACATCCATCAGAATGCGTATGTCCTCAAAGTGTAGACCTGTTGTGGGCTCATCGAGTATATATAGCGTCTTACCTGTATCTCGTTTGCTCAGTTCGGTAGCGAGTTTTACACGCTGACTCTCACCGCCCGACAATGTTGTTGAGGGTTGTCCGAGTTTTATATATCCTAATCCTACATCCTGTATGGTCTTGATTTTCTGTAATATCGACGGCACATTTTCAAAGAACTCCACCGCCTGATTGATAGTCATGTCTAAAACATCGGCTATGCTCTTGCCCTTATAACGCACTTCTAGTGTCTCTCTGTTGTATCGCTTGCCGTGACACACCTCGCAAGGCACCATTACGTCGGGCAAGAAGTTCATCTCGATGGTCTTATATCCATTGCCCTTGCAAGTCTCACATCGTCCTCCCTTTACGTTGAATGAGAATCTACCAGGTTTATATCCTCGTATTTTAGCTTCTGGCAGAGCCACAAACAGCGAACGTATGTCCGAGAATACGCCCGTATATGTGGCTGGGTTTGAGCGTGGTGTGCGTCCAAGTGGCGACTGGTCGACATTCACCACCTTATCAATATATTCCAGTCCTTCTACAGATTCGTATGGCATTGGTTTCTTTAGCGAGCGATAGAAGTGCTGCGAGAGTATTGGCTGCAGTGTCTCGTTGATAAGAGTAGACTTGCCCGAACCACTTACGCCTGTTACAACAATCAGTTCGCCGAGTGGAAACTCCACATCTACATTTTTCAAATTATTGCCATGTGCACCTCGTATTACTAGCGACTTGCCATTGCCCTTGCGTCGTTCCTTTGGTACTGCAATCTCGCGTACACCATTTAGATAGTCGGCTGTGATAGTGTGTTGGCTTAGCATCTCTTTGGGAGTGCCTTGAAACACTACCTCGCCACCGTGCATACCAGCATGTGGACCAATGTCCACAATCCAGTCGGCAGCAAGCATCATGTCCCTGTCGTGCTCCACCACAACAACTGTGTTGCCAAGGTCGCGCAGTTGTTTTAGCGAATTTATAAGTCGCTCGTTGTCTCTCTGGTGCAATCCGATGCTTGGCTCGTCCAAGATATAGAGCACGTTGACTAGTTGCGAACCAATCTGTGTGGCAAGACGTATGCGTTGGCTCTCGCCGCCAGAGAGTGTAGCCGACTGTCGATTGAGTGACAGATAGTCCAAACCCACATCAAGCAGAAAGTTCAGTCGGGTGCGTATCTCTTTTAGTATCTCTGTTGCAATAGCTCGTTGCTTGTCATCGAGATGCTTTTCTGCCTCGTCGAGCCATTCTATGAGTTGCGAGATGTCCATCGTTGCCACCTCCGATATGTTCTTGTCCCAAATTCGGTATGAGAGTGATTCACGTGATAGTCGCTGTCCATGACATTCTGGACACTCGCATGTGGCTAAGAATTGGTCTGCCCATTTCTGTCCGCTTGCTGAGTCATCATTCTCGATAACGGTGCGCAAGTATTTTATCACGCCGTCGAACGTCGTGAAGTAGTCGGTAGATGTATGTACGAGTTGCTTATCAATGCGCACTGTTTCCAATGAGCCGTACATAATTTCGCTCATAATCTCCTCTGGAATATCCTTTACTGGAGTCTTCAGTGTACACTCGGCTTTCTCTAAAATGGCAGCTATTTGCCAGAAAATCATCTGGTTCTTGTATTTGCCAAGAGGAACTATTGCTCCCTCGTGTATTGACAAATTATCGTCTGGTATAACCTTTTTTAGGTCGATTTGGTTGACATATCCTAGTCCCTTACAGTGTGGGCATGCACCCTCTGGCGAGTTGAATGAGAACATATTTGGTGCAGGGTCGCGGTAGGAGATACCTGTCGTTGGGCACATTAGTCGTTTGGAGAAGCTCTTTGCCTCACCTGTGTCCTTATCTAGTATGGTTACGATGCCGTCACCCTGTCTCATGGCAGTGGCAATCGTTTTGCGTAGACGGTCGTCAAATCCCTCGCGCATTTGCATTTTGTCTATCACCACTTCTATAGTATGGTTCTTGTAGCGGTCGGTCTTCATTCCCTGTTTTATCTCCATTATCTCGCCGTCCACACGTGCATACAGGTATCCTTTGCGTCTTAGGCTTTCGAAGAGTTCACGATAATGTCCCTTGCGTTGTCTTACAAGTGGTGCGAGTATATATATGCGGCGTCCTGTATAGTCGGCGTCAATCATGCTGATGATACGTTCTTCGGTATATTTCACCATCTGTTCGCCTGTGTTATAGCTGTATGCCACACCGGCACGTGCATATAGCAGACGCAGATAGTCGTATATCTCAGTCGTTGTGCCCACCGTTGAGCGTGGATTCTTGTTGGTGGTCTTCTGCTCAATGGATATGACCGGACTCAGACCTGTAATCTTGTCGACATCAGGTCGTTCCATTCCGCCGAGAAAATTGCGTGCATAGGCAGAGAATGTTTCGATATATCGCCTCTGACCTTCGGCATATATCGTGTCAAAGGCAAGCGACGACTTGCCCGACCCACTCAGTCCTGTTACCACTGTGAGCGAGTCGCGCGGTATTTCCACGTCGATATTCTTTAGATTGTGGACTCGTGCGCCCCAAACGTTTATCTTGCCTTCTTCCGAATTGTTGTTCATGAGTTATCTGATTGTGTTCTGTTCGTGTTCTTTATTCGCTTCCGCTGCCTGCCGTTTCGGTATATCCGCGCAACAGGTTTACGTCTTTCTTGATGTCGTATTTTCTTCCGTCTGCACCACGTGCTTTCACCAATACAAAGTATACTCCTTGTTTCACGTCCTTACCCTTGTATTTGCCGTCCCATCCTCCAGCTGGGTCAGTCCATTCATATAGTTTCTGTCCCCAACGGTTGAAGATGTAGGCATGAAACTCTACGATACTCTGATATCCGTTCTTAGCCTTGTATACGTCATTGATGCCGTCTCCGTTGGGTGAGAAGGCATTGGGAAATTCGAGTTTGCTCTCGGCTATCGACACGGTTATTGGTTCCGCGCCAGTCCAGTAGTCTTCAGTGTATGCCACGGTGTCAGTGCCACATACGAATGTGGCATATAGTCGTATGGTGCTTGTGCCTGCCTCGGTGAAGGTATACTCCGTGTCCTCGTCATAGCGTACAAGATATGGCGTGTCTGCCCCCTCTTTGCTGAATCTCCACTCATAGTGGGCTGTGTATGTGCCCATATTAGCGACATTGGCAGCAAAGCGCACGGTTAGTGGAGCCGACCCCGAGAAACTCGTGCCAGTCTCTTCGCCCTCTGTCGTTATAAACGTAGCTTGAGGGTCGATAGTCGGCACCTCGTCAGCATGTGCCTGCAAGGCAAGGCACAGTATGTAAAGGAGAATATATCTGATACTGTTCATACGTGCAAAGTTATATAATATATCCCATTCCACAAAACAAGCGTGACGTTTAATAACGTTATTTTTAGGCAAAGATTTCTTTAGACAACTTATTTTATGTACTTTTGCATTTCAAAAAGATATGTATAATCAAAACCAAAAAATATGAAACGATACGCTAGACTATTTATGATTGCCTTAGCCATGGTTTGTGCTGTGGTTGCAATAGGACAGACCCAGAAGTATCAAGAAATCTATAAGGTGAAGAAGCAGGACACCATTTATGGTATTGCCAGAAAATTTAATATCACCATAGACGATCTTATGTGGGCTAATCCTGATATGCAGAAGCCCGACTATGTACTTAAGAAAGGCGATCAACTTATCATCCCTGCACCTGAGGTGCTACCTGTGAAAAAGGATGCTGCCAAGCCGTCTGCAACGGTTGCCCAACCTACTGCAGCTTCGTCTACCGCAGTGTCAACTTCCAATATACAGCGCACACAACCAGGAGGAACGGTGCATGTCGGTGTGATGTTGCCTCTTCATAATGTTGATGGCGACGGACAGCGCATGACCGAGTACTATCGTGGTGTGCTTATGGCATGCGACAGTTTGAAGGCACAGGGCATCAGTACACGTGTCTATACATGGAATGTGTCCATTGATGCTGATGTGCAGAAGACTCTTGCCGATGACAATGCTCGCAACTGCGACGTTATATTTGGTCCTCTCTATACCAAACAGGTGAAGCCTATGGGCGATTTCTGTCGACGCAATAATATCAAGCTTGTCATTCCATTCTCTATCAGTGGTAATGATGTGGCTACTAACAACCAAATATTCCAGGTCTATCAGACTCAGCAGCAGCAGACCGAGGCTGCCGTGTCTGCCTTTGTGGAGCGATTCAAGGGTGCTCATGTTGTGATAATCGACTGCAACGACACGACTAGCAACAAGGGTATTTTCACTACTGCCTTGCGCAATCGACTAGTTGCTGCCGGCATAGGCTATAACATCACCAATCTGAAGTCGTCTGAGGCAATGTTTGCCAAGGCGTTCGACTCTTCAAAGCAGAATGTTGTGGTGCTCAATACAGGTCGTTCGCCCGAACTCAATGTAGCTTTCGCTAAGCTCAACGGACTGAGAGCCATGAGTCCTAAGGTGCGTGTATCTATGTTTGGCTATACAGAGTGGTTGATGTACACCAAGGTGTATCTCGAATACTATCATATATATGACGTATACATCCCGACGACGTTCTATTATAATCCACTTGCCTCAAATACTGCAAATCTCGAACGTTCGTATCGCCGTTGGTTCAAGTCTGACATGCGGCAGGCTCTGCCTCGTTTTGCCATCACAGGCTACGACCAGGCGCAGTTCTTCATACGTGGTATTCACAAGTATGGCAGCAATTTCACTGGCACCAAGCAGCAGAGCACTTACACGCCGATGCAGACTCCTCTCAAGTTCCTTTATGTGAAGGGTGGTGGCATGCAGAACGCTGCATTCATGCTTGTGCACTATAAGACGAACCATACGTTGGAGTCGATATCTTATTAAAACAAGTTGAAAGTTCTACTCTCAACTCTCAACCCAAATATTAATTATGTTTTCAATGTCAAGAATCAAAACCGTTGCCCTGTTCGCACTGTTGATGCTTATGTCGTCAACAGCTTTGCGTGCCCAAATAGGCGACCACCGCAACGACCTCTCCATAGGTGTCAATGGCGGCTATATCATGAGCAGCATGGGATTCACTCCCAAGGTGACACTGGACAGTCACACGGGCATGACGTTCGGTCTGTCTATGCGCTATACTTGTGAGAAGTATTTCAGTACAATATGCTCTATATCTGCCGAGCTTAACTACGCCCGCATAGGATGGAAGGAGCGCATACAGACCACTGACGATCAGCCTGTCATCAATCCTGTGACTGGACTCGCCGAGGCTTATCAGCGCGACCTTAACTATATACAGCTTCCTGTGTTTGCTCATTTGGCATGGGGTAGGGAGAAGAAGGGCATGCAGTTCTTCTTCAAGGCAGGTCCGCAGTTTGGATTCTTGATTAATGAGTCTACAAAGTCCAACTTCAACTTTGCCGACCGCAACACAACCGACCGTTCCAACTTGACATGTGCACAGGATACAATGGCTGTTGAGAACAAGTTCGACTATGGCATTGCGGCTGGCATCGGACTCGAGTATTTAGTTCCACGTGTTGGACACTTCCTTCTCGAAGGTCGCTACTACTACGGACTCGGCAATATCTACGGCGATACCAAGCGCGACTATTTCGCCAAGTCAAATCATTCGAACATTGTTGTCAAACTCACTTACCTGTTTGACATCACACGTACACGCAAGTAACAGGGGAAAACGCAAATTTTATTTGCGTTTTCCCCTTATTTTATATCCCGTCCACAGACTCCATATCGCAGCCATACCCATTATTAAGACAAACAGGTAGGTGGCAATGTTGCCTATGAAGATGCGTCCGCTATGCACTTCTAAGGCTACATTCCATAACGACATGGGTAGATTGTTCATCCATTCAGGCTGTCTTATAGACTTTGTTCCATCGTAGTATTCGGTCACTACGTGCGTATGAGTGGTGTGGGTATTGCGGTTTACTGTTGTTTTTGTAACGAAGTCGTTGCTATATCCTGTTATTGCCTTCTTGCCGAACGGTGCTCCGGCTTTCTTCAGAGCCTCTTTTCCAGTGAAGAAGTCAGTAGAGACGCTGTGTTGTCTGTCCCATCTGAACATTCCGCTAAACGAACCGCACAGCCAATAGCCATCTTTGTCCTTCTGCCACACATTAAGTCCCATCACACTCACTGGCGGTGTGTTGGCAATGTATTGTGGTATGGATGGTTTTTCAATGCTTGTTCCCAGCGAATAGAATCCTTCTGATGTAGAAATGAGCCAGTCGCCCATCTTGTCGTCGTGTCTAATCAATCGCAACTTGTCGTGCCAAGCATTGTCGCTGTGTAGCGTTGTGCCTGGCAGAGTGGGGATGCGTGTCATGGCAAGCGGAATCATCATAGGTGGTCGTAGTAGCCAACCAGTGAAGCATATAAATAATGTTAGTATAATGGTGTAGCGTCCCACTCTGTCGTGCCACGACAGAGATGTCTTTAGGATGCGTGCCTTCAGTTTCATATTTTCTTTTGATGGTCGTGTCTTTTTACCAATCCAGAATACCAATCCCGACACGCATATCAACAAAAGTACAATGGCTATAAGGTCGACTACTAATTTGCCCGTTGTTCCAAACAGTTCGCCACTATGCAGCATCCATACAGTGCGGAATGATGTCGCCTTACCATCTGATAGGGCGGATGGTGCAAGACTGATGCTACGAAATGAGCTGTATGGCGGCAGTCCAATATATATTCGCGAACGGCTCATCACCACGAGTGTGTCGTTGTGGGCAGTGATGTCTGTCAGTCGTTCGTCGTCGTTAAGTGGCAGTTTTATAGTGTGCCATGTGCCGTGCACAGCATAACGATATAGTGCGAATGGTGATACTGCAAACATAGCTACACGCTTTTCGCCGTTCTTTATATGTCGAGTGATAGCCATGTTTCTAATTTGGCGGAAGTCGGTGCCAATGGGCAACCCATCGTTGAAGTCGGCAAACGAGTATGCGGTGGAGTCGGTGAGGAACATGCCATTTGAACCATATACCACGACATAGCCGTCAACAAGCCGGTGGGTGCCGCGTAGCAGTCCCCCGTTCCAGTTGTTAAACTCATAACGTGAAGGCAGCCATCTGCGACTCACGTTTTTATTGTTGATAAGATTGCGATGGTTGAGCAACAAGCCCGACAGACAAAACATGATGATAAAGAAGCTCATGATAATGCCAAACCATTTGTGATGTTTCCTGATTGATAGTTTTTTCATAATACAAAGTTAATCAATTAAAACCAGTTATTTGTTTGGTAATTTGAATTTTTGTTATTAATTTTGTACAATTCAGTTAAAATGGCGTTATTTAATCAGTAAAAACAATAATCAATTTTAATTTTATGTTCGAAAATCAACCTAAAGGTCTATGGGCACTTGCCTTGGCCAACACCGGTGAGCGCTTTGGTTATTACACCATGCTTGCTGTGTTCTTGCTTTACTTGCAGGCTAATTTCGGTTTTGAGACCGGTATAGCAAGTACAATCTATTCAACATTCCTTATGATGGTCTATTTCCTTCCGATTATCGGTGGTATCGCTGCCGACAAGTTCGGCTTTGGACGTATGGTTACCACAGGTATCTTCATCATGTTTATAGGCTATCTGGTGCTTTCATTGCCTCTTGGCAAGGACACTGTTGCTGTTGCAGCTATGGGCTTGTCGCTCATCCTCATCGCTTTGGGAACTGGTTTGTTCAAGGGTAACTTGCAGGTGATGGTAGGTCGTCTGTATGACGGTCCTGAGTTTGCCGACAAGCGCGACTCTGGTTTCTCACTTTTCTATATGGCTATCAATATCGGTGCTATGTTCGCACCTACTGCTGCTATCAAGATTATGGAGTGGGCACAGACTAGCCTTGGTGTGTCGGCTGAGGATTCTTATCACTTCGCCTTTGCCGTTGCATGTATCTCGCTCATTGTAAGTATCGCCATCTACTATATCTTTGGTTTCACCTACAAGCATGTACTCGCAAGCGAGACCAAGCAGAAGTCGGCAGGCTCAGCCAAGTCGGCTGCTCCCGAGCTTTCTCCTGCTGAGACCAAGGAGCGCATCATTTGCCTTTGCCTTGTGTTCGCAGTAGTTATCTTCTTCTGGATGGCATTCCACCAGAATGGCAACACTCTGACTCTCTTTGCACGCGACTACACCAATACTACAGCTGAGGGCTTGCAGGCTATGGCGTTTGACGTTACCAACCTTGTTGCTTGTATCTTTGTGGTTTATGGCTCTTTTGGTGTTGCTCAGAGCAAGACTGGCAAGGGCAAGGGCATCTCATTGGCTGTTATCGTTGCAGCTATTGCCTTCCTCTTCTTCAAGTACAATGGTCTTGAGGGTGCTGTTGATGTTAAGGCTCCTATCTTCCAGCAGTTCAATCCTTGCTATGTAGTAGCATTGACTCCGGTGAGCGTGGCATTGTTCTCTTGGCTCAACAAGATTGGCAAGGAGCCTACATCTCCTGAGAAGATTGGTTTGGGTATGCTCGTTGCTGCTCTTGGTTTCATCTGGATGGCAGTAGGTTCTATGGGTCTTGAGCTTCCTTTGACACAGGGTGTAGCAGCTACAGAGGGTCCTCGTGTTAGTCCTAACCTCCTCATTTCTACCTATCTCATCCTCACCTTCGCTGAGTTGTTGCTCTCGCCGATTGGCATCTCATTCGTGTCTAAGGTGGCACCTCCTAAGTATGCAGGTTTGATGATGGGTCTTTGGTTTGGCGCTACAGCCATCGGCAACCAGCTTGTTATGGTGCCGGGCATCATGTGGGGTGCCAACTTCAACCTCGTTACTATCTGGGGCGTATTGGCAGGCATCTGCCTCGTGTCAGCATTGTTCATCTTCTCTATTATCAAGAAGTTGAACAAGGTTAGCTAAGAATATAAGCACAATACATAAGAACATGTTTTTTATTGTTTAGACATAAGAACAAGAAAACATGTTCTTATGTTCTTATGTCTAAAATAAAATTGTTATTATGTCTTAAAAAGGAGGCTTGCAAGCTGCACCGTTGTTGCAGTGTCACAAAAGTCAATAGCCATACCAAAAGCGAGAACCGCACGCCAGCTTATTCAAAATCAAGATCAGTTTAGCTCCACCATTAATAATAAAAGTTGGTTTTGCCTAAAGTCGCTGCACGTGCGAAATGTTTTGTTTGCTTTGCTATATTCGTTTCCTTAAATATTATTGTTATAAAGTCGACACCGCAGATGGTGCATGCGCTGAAGTTTCCCGACAGGCGTTCAGTCTTCAGTTACTTGCAAGCCGTATGTGTTGTATTATTTATTCTTCCTTTCCGAGATTTGCCACAGTGTTGTAAATCTCACGCAAATCATTAGGGATAGTAATCTTCAGTCTTGACAGTCGGCGTTGTTCCTGGTCCTTGTATTCGCTGAACTCCTTTTCGAGTTTAGCCATCTCCACAAGATAGTCGGCATTCTTCACATTGTATTCGCCCTGTTTGCGCTCCTCGTCCTCACGCAGAGCTTCGTCTATCTGGTGGTTGTAGCCATTCAGTTCAGCCTGAGCCTTGCGGTATTCAGCCTGTAGAGCAAAGAAGCAGCCCTCCAGTTCGTCGAGTTTCACGCTTGGTTCATATCTGTACAGCAGTGTGTCGCGTCCGCTTCCATCAATCTCCGCCTCCTGACACATTATGCGCATGTATTCCTTGCGGGCATCCGACAGATGACCGTCAGGGTGTATAAACTTGCCGAATGCAGCAGCCTTCGCCTCAAGCGAGAGTATGCGGGCGCGGTCCTTTATCGACATCGTTGCCAAATACTCTTCGCGTGTCATCGAAGCATCCTTCGTCGGTCGCACCGGCATTGTCAGTTTTTTCTGCAAGCAGTAGTCGCCGAGATACATGTCATGAACATCCTTGAGCATTTGTGTGCGCGTCTTGATAGCCTCACGCAGCCATGCTATGAGCGAGTTGGCGAGACCTATACGGCGCAGTCGGTCGGCAATGCCGTCTATCTGTCCTTTGTTCCATCCGTGTTGCACACGCTGCTCTTTGTCAGAGCCTATGATGGTGAGATAGCTGTTGTAGAACTCTGCATTCTCAAGTTCCTGAGTCTGTGCCTGAACATATTCCTTGGCAAGGTTGGCAATGTGGTTGGCAGATGTGGACGTGAGTCCAGTTGCGTCAAAAAAAGTCAAATCCTGTTCCATATGCGTAAAAAGAATCATTAAGTAACTGTGTTGTTCTATTTTTATTGTCGTCGTGCGTGCTGTCTTATTCTTCCGTCTTTCCCATTCTTAGTAGGTCGAGTTCGTGTGTCAGCGCACGTTGCACATCAAAGAATCCTGTCAGCATAGCGGTCATATATTCCACTATGTTTGGTATTTCTGGAGTCAGCAAGAACTGTCGTTTGGTGTGCACCACCATTTTGTTGTGGTCGGTGTCCATAGTGTATATCACACATAGTCCACCGAAACGGAAGTTGATGTTGTTTATCGTCTTGCGCAGTCTTGACACCTCGTCGAGATCGTCAAGACTTACGCTGCCCCACGAGAAGTCGTATACGGTGACAAGCAGACAGTCGTTCGAGGCTATTAGGCAGAATGTCTCACCCTGAAACGAAAAGCCCATGCGGTCCTTGTCATCCTCGTCCTCCACCACCTTGCAGTTGAGTTCGCGCAGCAGAGCCTTGCTCAATTCGTGTGGCTTCATGCCTGTGAAGTCTGGGGTAGAATCTGTTGAGTCGTCGTCTGTTAGTTTGTCGTTGCTTTTTTGTGTATCGTTTTCTTCAATATCTGTTTCTTTGTCGGCTGTATCAGTATTAGCCACATCGCGGCGTTTGCGCAGTATGGCATAATAGCATATTAATGATATTATGATTATTGAAAGTGCAAAGTATTCCATAAAAATATACATTTGTTATAAGTATACAAATGTACATTAAAAGATAAATATACGCAAATGTTTTGCTCTGTTTTTATAGTTTATTATAATAAGGATGTCTTTCTGGTATATACTATAAGAGGGCATGGCACGTATGCCACACCCTCTTATGGTTATGATTTCTTACTGTTTGTTAGGTATAATCTCAAATACTTCTATTGTGCCTTCGATTTCTGCCTTCACAGCCTTCTTGTCAATGTTCACGCTCATGAGTGAGTTGTCAACAGGTGTCGACGAAATGAGCTTGCCCTTCTTGTTGTACTGGTTGAACATGATGTTGCCTGTAGCCTTAGCCTTGTCGGTGAGCAATGTGTAGCTCACGGTGCCAGCAGGAATGCCAAATGCCAGTTTGCCCACATTGTTGAATGATGTGACTGGATTCTCATCGAAAGCCGGCATTGAAGCGTTCACGTTTTTAGCCTCCACCTTGAATGGCAGACTCTCTGGAGTTGTAGGATTTACAACAAACTCGCGAACAGCGCACCAACTCTTTTTCTCGCTCTGCAACTTGCGCATACGTACATAGCGTGCCTGTACGGGTTCACCCTTCCAGTTGATTTCGTATGTCTTAGGCAACTCGCCTGTCAGTGCTGTCCATGTCTTGCCGTCGGCAGAAGCCTCAAGTATGGTGTTGTCGAAGTAGTCTACATCGTCCACAGAGTTGCGTCCCTGTATGATGCTCACCTCTCTAACGGGGCGCACAGTGCCTAGATCCAGACCAATCCAGTCGCCAGTGTTCTGGCTGTTGCCCGAGTGATAGAATGTCTTTTGGTCGCCGTCGAGCATCAGTTTGCTCTGTGTTGTGTGCAGAGTGGCGTATGTTCCCACAGCGTTGTAGAATGCCGGAGTCTTGCCGGCTATCTTCTGGAAGAATTCTACAGCCATGTCGTCCATGCCATTCTCGTAGAACGGCTGCAGCTTCATGGTGCCCGACTTGTGTGCCTGATAAGCAGTGAGGTCAGCATTGGTCATGCGGTTGCGCAGATAGTTGTTCCAGAATGCGGTGTAGTCGCCACTGCGGAACTCCTTCATCAGGTCGAGAGTGGTGTTGCATCGCTTGCCCAACTTCTTAAACTCAACAAGCCACGGACGCAGTTCCTTCATGAGTAGCGGGTTCTTGCAGTCGCGTTCCATAGTGTCTGGAGCCTTCTCCACGCGGTCGAACTCAGCCTTCAGGGCAGCAGCCTTGGCGTCGCTATAGTCGGCGAGTCCGAATGTGCGTGTCTCCCACGACTCAGCACGACGGTAGCCAGTCTCGGTGTCGCATGAGTGGATGGCGAAGGTGCGGTAGGCGTCATGAGCCTCTGGTGTGAGGTCAACGAGAGCACGTTCCCAGTTGTCTATAGCGTTATAGTCCTTCACGTTCCAGTTGTAGTCTGCCACACCATAGAGAGCGAGCTTCGAAGCCTCGCCATGCTCCATTGGGTTTGACAATACGCCGCATGTCATCTCGTCGGTGATGTCGTTCTCAAGACCGTAGGTAGGACCCTGCATGATGATATGGCGTGCATAGTCGGTCACAGGGAAGTTCCACCAGTAGTAAGCAGGGCGCTTGATGCGCGAGTCTACGAAGTCGAGAGTAGCCTTGTCGAGGTCCGAGCACACCACAGCACCAGTCCAGAACACATTGATAGATGGGTCGAGTCGCTTGCCGTATATTGCGAGCTGTCCGTCTTCCTTGGGGCTTGCCCATAGCTGTGAGTAGTCGGTAGGACATACTACGAGTGGAGCTACGTCGCCCTTCGTCTTCACAAACTCCTTGGTGAGTCGGTTGAGCAGATCCACTTGCTTGTTAGAGTCGGTTCCTTCACCCTCAATGTCGTCGAAGTGTATAGCAAACGAACGCACACCAAGGTCATACATGTGGTTGAACTTGTTCACGAGGTTCTGATAGTCTTCCTCGTTCCACTTGATGTCTTTGCCCGGGTGTATAGCCCATACAAAGTCTACGCGGTTGCGGTTGCAAGCCTCCACGAGTTCATGTATGTTGCGTGCCTGGTCGGCAGGATAAGGCTTGCGCCAGTTTGGTGAGCTATGGAATGGGTCGTCCTTAGGACCATATACATATTCGTTGAGCTTGTTGCGTCCATAATATTCGATGAGCGAGAGTCTCACCTCATGCGACCATGGTTCGCCATAGAATCCCTCTACCACACCACGCAATGGCAGGTCGGGATAGTCGTTGCATGTAGTGTATGGCATGTTGCCGCCAGCAGCAGGCGAGGCTATTATCTGGCGCATAGTCTGCAATGCGTAGAAAGCTCCGCGCTCGTCATAGCCCACGATGTTGATGCCGTCCTTATTGGCAGTGAGCAGGTAGGCTCCCGACACCATTTTCTTCAGTCCAGCCTTCTGTGCAGCCTTAGTTCCGAAGTCGATAGTCATCTTTATACCCTTCTTGTCCTGCTTTAGGAAAGCTATGTCGTTGGCGAATTTCTTCTGTCGGTCGATTATGTTGACACCCTTTGTGAGGTCAATCGACATACTGGTGTCGATAGAGAAGTTGTGTGGAGTAGGGTTGACGATGATGCCGTGGTGGTCTACCTTCTTTCCAGGCACCATGTTCACGTCCTGCTTTTCGCCACGCTGTGAGCTGAGGTCGAAACCGTCGTCCTGTGCCATAGCTGTAGAGCAGCATGCTGCTGCAAAAAGGGCTGAGAGTAAAAATCTGCTGTTAATCATTTGTATATGTTTTGGTTTGTTTTAGTAATATTTCTGCAAAACTAAGAAAATCTTTTAATAATGGCAAGTTTTTCAGCTAAAAATATATAATTATCCCCTTCCTCCATGCGCTTAGCTTATGAAGGAAGGGGATATATAAGTGGTGATAATCTTTAATAGTAAATCTACTACCCATTTTTATTCGACAAAGCAGAGTGCTATTGCCGTTGCGACAATGATGGCTGCCACTGCCGACAATATCCAGAACAGATATTTTGGCAATACTTTGCGGCGACGAATTGCTCTTAAGCTCTCTTCGCGGAATCTATCCGCGTCATCTTTGTAGTGCTTGTTTTTGTTTGATTTTCTCGACGAATAGTGACTCATTTCTTTTATTGGTTATTTAAGTTGTTATTTACTAATTGTGTTTACGTTTCACTATTCAGGTTCTGTGGCTTGATGCTCTGGTTATTACAATGAATTATCCTTGCTGTCTTTTGTGAAAATGGGGGAGGAGGAACCTGAAAAATTCCCCCCCCCCATTATGGTTGGTCTATGCTGTAT
>CAKPST010000018.1 GCA_934183355.1 uncultured Prevotella sp. | reverse complement strand
ATCGACTGGAAGCGTCTTGAGACAGTTGAAGAGGCTGGCATCAAGGAAGGCGACAAGATCAAGGTGAAGCTCATGGAAATTGACCCGAAGACTGGCAAGTATAAGCTCTCTCACCGCATCCTGCTCCCGAAGCCGGAGGGTTATGTAGAGCGTGAACGTCGTCCACGTGGCGAGCGTGGCGATCGTCGTCCACGTCGTGAGGGTGGCGAGCGTCGTGATGGTCGTCGTGAGAACCGCGAGAATCGTGAGCCGAAGGACTTCAACGACTCTCTCGACCACGGTGATTTCTAATCACAGCAAGTGAGGGCGAATGCCCACATACATAAAATAAAGAATCCCTGCACCGCAGCTTATTGGCTTTTGGTGCAGGGATTCTTTTTTTTCGTTGTTATCTCTGGTTTTCCAGCATAAATTCGTCTGCTATATATAGGTTGCCGTAGAGGTAAAGTCCTGTCGCACGGTTGTGTATATCGGCGCATGTCTTGCTGCGATAGAATAGGTCAAGAGCACGGGCTGGTGAGATGTTCAATCGTTTGGATAGTTCGTAAGCTACACCACCTATCTGGTTGCTTAGAATTTCCGATTACAAAAATACTCAAAAGCCTTTTCTCTGCCTACCTATATATAAACAAAGAAAAGAGGGTTTATATGTATTTAGGTGACATTAAACTTTTTTAATATGAAAACCTTTGTCTAAATGTCTCAAAGCCAAGCAAAAAATAGTATATTTGCAACTGCTAAATACTAATTATGAAAACAAAAAATCTACTACACATTGCGCTAACAGCCATCATTGCGCTCTTTGCATGCGCAACCACTGTCAAAGCCGACGCTAAAAAACTTACTCAATACGTCAACCAGTATATCGGAACTGGCGGACACGGTCATACGTTCATGGGAGCCAACGCTCCCTTTGGACTTGTGCAACTGGGTCCGACAGAGCCTCTGCGTGGTTGGGATTGGACATCGGGCTATCACTATAGCGACGACGAACTCATAGGATTTGGCCACATGCACCTCTCAGGCACTGGCATCGGATGCTTGGGCGACATCGCCCTGCTACCTATAACAGACAAGCAGCAGCGTTCTACACGATTCCGCCATGAGGACGAGAAGTTTCAGCCTGGCTACTATTCGCTGCATCTGACACGTCCCAACGTACAGGTGGAACTGACTGCCACGACACGATGCGGATTCCATCGCTATACATTCCAGCAGGGAGCTAAGGCGATGCTTGCTCTCGACTTGGCACAGTGTCTGGGATGGGACACGCCCACCGACTGTCTGCTTACTCAGGAGTCGCCAACCCGACTCACTGGCTATCGCCGTTCTACTGGATGGGCTAAGGACCGTCGCATATACTTCTCAATGGACTTCTCGCAGCCCATTACTCTCGAACGCACCGACACAATGTATCGTGCATTCATCACCGCAGCCGACAACACCAAGCCCTTGCTCGTCAAGGTGGCGCTGTCGCCCGTAGACATCGACAAAGCCAAGGCGAATATGCAGGCTGAGCTGCCAGGATGGGACTTTGACGCTGCTGTCAAGGCGGTAGACGAAGAGTGGAACAAGGCTTTGTCGCGTGTGCAGATAGAGACTGCCGACCAGACACGCCACCGCATTTTCTACACCGCCATGTATCATCTTATGACATCGTGCTCGGTGTTTGGAGATGTCGATCAGCAATATCGCGGAGCCGACGGCAAGGTGCATCGTGGCGACTTCACCAACTACACCACGCTGTCGCTGTGGGACACCTATCGTGCCGCACATCCACTCATGTCGTTCCTCTTCCCTGATATGCAGGACGACTTCGTCAAGACATTCCTCAACATATACAAGCAGCAGGGGCGTCTGCCCGTGTGGCATCTCATGGGCAATGAGACCGACTGCATGATAGGCAACCCCGGAGCCATTGTGCTTGCCGACCTCACACTCAAGGGCTATGCCAAGGGACACGAGAAGGAAGTGCTTGAGGCTCTGAAGGCTACACAGAATATCGACATACGCAGCCTTGACATACTCAAGCAGTATGGCTACTTCCCCTGGGACAAGGTGCCCACCAACGAGACTGTGGCTAACGCTCTCGAATATTGCATTGCCGATGACGGCGTGGCAAAGGTGGCAAAGATGATGGACGACGACCAGGACTACGACTTCTTCCATAACCGTTCGCGCACATACGCCAAATACTTCGACCCTCAGACGGGCTTCTTACGTGCCATCGGCACCGACGGCAAGTTCCGCACACCGTTCGACCCCTTCAACGCTGAGCATCGTGCCAACGACTACACCGAGGGCAATGCATGGCAGTATACATTCCTTGTGCCGCACGATGTGCGTGGACTCATCAAGTTATTCGGTTCGGACAAGGCTTTCATGCACAAACTCGACTCTCTGTTTATAGCTGAGGGCGACGCTGGAGCCAACGCTTCGCCAGATATGTCGGGCATGACCGGACAGTATGCCCACGGCAATGAGCCAAGCCATCATGTGATATACATGTACAACTATGCCGGACGCCCCGACAAGGCGGCTCCGCTGTTGCGCAAAATGCTCACAGAGATGTATCACGACCAGCCCGACGGACTCTCAGGCAATGAGGACGTGGGACAGATGTCGGCATGGTATATCATCTCGTCGCTTGGACTCTACCAGGTAGACCCCGTGGGAGGACGCTATGTCATTGGTTCGCCACTCTTCAGCAAGGCTACTGTTGACGTGGGTGGAGGCAAGCGCTTCACCGTAATTGCCAAGAACAACAGCGACCGCAACATCTATGTGCAGTCGGTTCGTCTGAATGGCAAGAAATATACTAAGTCGTATATCAATTTCACTGATATAACAGCCGGCGGCACACTTGAGCTGACCATGGGACCCAAGCCGTCCAAGTGGGGCACACAGATGGCTGATCGGCCATAAGGAGAAAGATTACAAACCTAAAAATTTAACTATTATGAAATTGAATTTGAGTTCACAAATCGTGTTGAACAAGGTTCCCGAGCAGTACTACCGCCCTCGTACGGCAGTTGAGCGCTCCGAAATCACTCGTTGCGAGAAGATCTTCACCGACATCTACCCCAAGGTAGAGGAGGCAGCAAGCGTCATCGCCAACACTGTAGAGACAGAAATCAAGCGTGCCAAGAGCGCTGGTAAGAAGTATGTCATGGCACTCGGTACTGGTTTGTCGCTCAATCCAGTATATACAGAGCTGATTCGCCGCCACAAAGAGGAAGGACTGAGCTTCGAGAATGTTGTAGTGTTCAATGCCTACGAATATTTCCCACTCAGCGCAGACAGCAAGCACAGCGCATTAGGACAGCTGCGTGAGCGCTTCCTTGACCATGTCGACATTAAAGCTGAGAATATACATACCCCCGACGGTTCTATCTCGCAGGACGAGGTTATAGAGCATTGTCACGAATACGAGCAGCTCATCGCTGCTGAGGGAGGACTCGACATAGCATTGCTCGGCATAGGACGTATGGGCAACATTGCTACAAACGAGCCGGGCTCGGTTATTTCGTCAACAAGCCGCATCATCCTCATCGACCAAATGTCGCGCGACGAGATGACCAATAGCTTTGGCACACAGGAGCAGGTGCCACCTTGCTCTATCACTATGGGCATACACACACTGCTCTCAGCACGCAAACTCTTCCTCACTGCATGGGGCGAGGAGAAGTCGAGCATCGTGGAGAAGATAGCCGAAGGTCCTCTGACCGACGCTGTCCCAGCTTCATTCGTACAGACACACAACGATGCTAAGCTCTTTGTTGACCTTGCTGCAGCAAGCAAGTTGACACGTATTATTCACCCATGGCTTGTGACCAACTGCGAGTGGAACGACAAGACTATACGTGCCGCAGTAGTTTGGCTCTGCTTACTCAAGCAGAAACCTATACTGAAACTTACCAATAAGGACTACAACGAGAATGGTCTTTCTGAACTTCTTGCTCGTTTTGGCTCGGCTTACAACTGCAACATCAAGATATTCAACGACCTGCAGCACACCATCACAGGATGGCCTGGCGGCAAGCCTAATGCCGACGACACCAACCGTCCAGAGCGTGCAACACCTGCAGTAAAGCGTGTTGTGATATTCTCGCCGCACCCTGACGACGACGTTATCTCAATGGGTGGCACACTGCGCCGCCTGGTTCAGCAGAATCACGACGTGCATGTGGCTTACGAGACATCGGGCAACATCGCTGTAGGCGACGAGGAGGTGACACGTTTCATGCACTTTGTCAATGGCTACAACCAGCTGTTCTGCAACAACGAGAACGAGGTTATCAAGAATATGTATGCCGACATCAAGGCATTCCTTGCTCAGAAGAAACCGTCTGACATGGATACACCTGAGGTGCGCACCATCAAGGGACTCATTCGCCGTGGTGAGGCACGCACTGCCTGCACATACAATGGAGTGCCACTCGACCATGTTCACTTCCTCGACCTGCCGTTCTATGAGTCGGGCAAGATAGAGAAGCTACCTATGGGCGAGAAGGACGTAGAGATAGTACGTGCTCTGCTCCAGAAGGTGAAGCCTCACCAGATATATGTAGCCGGCGACCTCGCCGACCCACACGGCACACACCGCAAGTGTACTGACGCTGTACTCGCCGCCGTCGACCTTGAGAAGGAGGCTGGCGCAGAGTGGCTCAAGGACTGTCGCATATGGATGTATCGTGGTGCATGGGCAGAGTGGGAAATCGAGAACATCGAGATGTGTGTTCCGATGTCGCCAGAGGAGCTTCGTGGCAAGCGCAACTGCATCCTCAAACATTCATCACAGATGGAGAGCGCTCCGTTCCTTGGCAACGATGAGCGTCTGTTCTGGCAGCGTGCTGAAGACCGCAATCACGCTACAGCCGAACTCTATCACAGCCTTGGCCTTGCATGCTACGAGGCTATGGAAGCTTTTGTACGTTATATTCCATAACACACATAGTAATCATTTCATATCCGTGTCGTGAGACACCATTGTTCAATTAATTTGTATATCCTAAGAAGAGAGGGTGGCATCTTGGTGATGCTGCCCTTTCGCTTTATATGGGAATTGGTTCTTGAATGCTTAGTAAAAATGTAAAAATCACAATGTCATATTGTAAATTCAACATGAAAATGCGGTAAATATAAACTTTTTACCTTTTGAAGGGTAGTTTTTTACTTTTTGCAGCTACGTTTAATTTCTTTTTTAGTAAATTTGCAGTAGAAAGAAAAAGCAATAATGTGATTTCTTCAGCACAAAGACTACGATACATAAGATTCTCTCTCTTCATGTAGATAGATAATCTCTTACTAATGCCAATATTATTAGTGTTTGTAAGAGAACATGAGGGAATAAGAAAGAATTAAGCAGTTTGTAATTGTTTGATAATCAAGAAAAGAGTAGTAGACCGCTTGGCAGGGATGTCAGGCGGTCTTTTTTATGTTTTAGGCGGTCTTCTTGTTCATCTGTTGTCTGAATCGCCACCACATCATTATGCCTGCGCTGGTGAGTCCGAAGGGGAACGCCATCCATACACCGACAAGTCCGTAGCCGAGTATGAATCCACACAGATAGCCTACGGGCAGCGAGATGACAAAGAATGCGATGAATGCTATCACCATCAGAGGCTTGACATCAGCGATGCCACGCATTGCATTGGCATAGTTGATTTGTAGTCCGTCGCCAAACTGATAGATGAAGAATGGCACAAGTAGGGTGAGTACAGCGGCAGACACCTCCTGAGAGTCGGTGAACCAAGAGCCTATCTGATTGCGCAGCAGGAATATTATGCCGGCAAGCACCACCTCCAGCGCCACCATCACATGCATGCCAGCTATCACTGTGTGGCGTGTATTCTGGTGGTCGTTCTGTCCGTTGAAGTAGCTTGTGCGCACGGCTACAGCTGCTCCGAGTCCGTAGTAGACCATGAATGTGAACTGCGAAATAGTAATCATCACCTGATGAGAGGCGAGAGCTATCGTGCCGAGCCATCCCACCATAATGATTGACAGCGAGAACGAGGCTGTTTCCATGCCCATCTCCAGGGCAATAGGTGTGCCGAGTGATGTTAGGCGACGTGTGAGCTGGCGCGACCATCCGAGCTGGAAGAATCCCTCACGATATTCAGCAAACTTGCGACGTGTCATAAATACCATGATGAATATTGCCACCATGATGATGCGCGATAGCAAGGTAGAGACACCGGCTCCGACAACGCCCATTTCAGGCATGCCTGCCTTGCCATATATAAAGATGTAGTTGCCTATAATATTGAGCAGATTGCCTGAGAGCAGAATCCACATCGACGTGCGTGTCTCGGTGATACTATCAGTGAACTGCTTGAAAGCATTAAAGAGCATCACAAAGGGAATGGAGCCAAGCAACACCAAATAGTAGGGTCGCATGTATGGCAAGAGCTCGTCGGGCTGTCCGATGTTGCCAAGGTTGAAATAAAGTACAGCGAGGACTACTGCCATCACCAACGTGCATATAGTGTTGGCGAGTAGTGAGCAGCGCAGAGCCTGACCAGCATTCGCAAGCTCCTTGCGTCCAAACAGACCGCCAACAATAGGTGTTAGTCCGTATGAGAAGCCCGTTCCGGTGATGATAGCAAGATTGATGATGTTGTTGACAAATGATGCAGCGCCAAGCTCGATGGTGCTATGGTGGCCCACCATCATCGTGTCGGCAAAGCTGAGTACAATCATTCCCAGCTGGCCAATCATGATGGGAATGCCAATAGAGAGGAGCGACTTATAGTGCTCGGGGTATAAACGCATAAAATTAAATCAGATTTTTTTCTTTTTCTTTGTTATTATCAGTGCTTCAGATTATGTCACCAAAACTTGTTTTGTTCGGCATTGTATTCAAATCCTACCGCTTTCAAGCGGTCCATAATCTCTTGTTTGTCGACGTGAAGGTCTTCGCAGAGAGCGTCAAGTGATGGATAGATGTCGCGCAAGCGCATGTTGATGACACTAAAGAGCATCATCGGGTCTTTGGGTAAGTCAAGCATAATGTTTATTCCTTATTTTATATTGTTGTTATTATCCTGTGAAAACAGTCGTTAGAAGCTCTCCAGCCAACTCTTCAGTACGGTGAGCATTTCGACATGATGCACAAACGAGGTGCGTAGTCCCCATCCGTGTCCTCCCGAAGAGAATACATGCAGCGAGGCAGGAACATCGTGACGATAAAGCTCAGAGTAGTAGTTGACACCGTTTATAGGCATCACAGTGTGGTCGTCGTCCGAGAGAGCGATGAAGGCACGTGGTGTCATGCGTGTCACCTGTAGGTCGGAGCAATATTTCTGCTCGTCCTTCTTGTGTGGATTCTTGCCCAATAAGTTGTCGTGTGAGCCTTGGTGGGTGTAGCCCTGCATCATCGTAATTACCGGATAGAATAGAATCTGGAAGTTAGGGCGAGCGTCTGGCTTCGACTGAGTAGCTATTGTTGAGGCTAAGTGGCCGCCAGCAGACGAGCCCATTATGCCCACATTGTCAGCATTGATGTGCCACGACTTGGCATTGCGGCGCACGATGCGCATAGCCTCCTCGGCATCGCTGATAGGCACCTTGGCGTTGCCGTTGGGCATGCGATAGTGCAACACGATGGCAGCTATGCCCATATTGTTGAAGTAAGGAGCCCAGTCTGTTCCCTCATGTTGCATAGCAAGATGCTGGTATGCATCACCAGGCAGAATGACGATGGCACGACCAGTGGCACGTTTCTCGTCGGGCAGGAAAACCTTGATGTATGCGGTGTCTTGCAGACCATTCTTGTTAGGAGCCTTGGCAGCCCACACCTTCATGTCAAAGTTGCGCTGTGCAGTGGAAGGAACGGCAATTATTAGAATTAACAGAAAAGCGAAAATGGTTTTAAAATTCTTCATCTTATGAATGTTTTTTTGTTTATCTTGCTATTATTATAGTATTTCTTGCAAAGATAACTAATTTTTTGTAATATTGCAGTCGTTTTCAAATAACAAACATATATAAAAATGCATCCATTAGAAAAATTCGAGTACTGTCCGATGTGTGGCAGTCATCATTTCACAGCCAACGGTGCTGCGAGCAAGAAGTGTGAGAATTGTGGCTTTGAGTTTTTCATGAATCCGAGTTCTTCAAACGTTGCTATCATCCGCAATGCCAAGGGTGAGATTCTCGTTGAGCGCCGCAAGCAAGAGCCAGCCAAGGGTACACTCGATTTGCCAGGTGGATTCACCCAGATTGGCGAGACCTCGGAGGAGGGCGTACGCCGCGAGGTGATGGAGGAAACTGGGCTTAAAATCACTTCGTCTAAGTATCTTTTCTCTCTGCCCAATGTCTATCGTTATAGTGGCATCGACATCCACACGCTCGACATGTTCTATCTCTGCGAGGTGGAGGACACCACAGTGACAGTGGCAGGTGATGATGCTGCCGAGTGCATGTGGCTCAGTCCCGATGACATCCACACCGAGCAGTTCGGTTTGCGTTCGGTGCGTTGGGGACTCATCAAGTTTCTTGAGCGTCAAGACCGTTTCCGTTCGGCAGAAGAGGCACAGAATGTTTAAGTGCATGTGCTTTTGATTCTCTTTCTGTCATACGCTTCACTTTGTCGGCGATGTATTGACGGAAAGCCTCGTCGCCTATCACTTCGATGTCGTCGTATAGTCCAAGAACAAAGCGTCCTATGCCAAGAAACGACACGACATCCATCTGTAGTGTCCAATGACTATTGTCGTTGGCAATGGCGGTGAAGTAAGGTTCGGAGAGAGGATATTCCTCAATCATCAGATTGTGAGCCAACTGTCCCATACGCAAGCTTACAGTGTGGCGCTCCTCTCCTGCGAACATGAATATATCAGTATACATTTTTTTGTGGAGATGCTTGTTGAACCAAGGTTCGTTAAGTATTTCCACACCTCCCATGCGTGCTATCTTGAACGTCTTGTTGACATGTGTTGCTATCTCGTGGCAACGCACGTCTCTACCATTGTTCATGAATAGAAAAGGCTCCACATATCGGTCTTTCACCGAATGGCTGTGAGGTGACGAATAGTCTGCTATCTTAATGATGCGTTCCTCCTTTATAGCTTGTCTTATTACAGCCTTTAAGTCGTTGACTCTCTGTACCAGAATTGAGTCAATGGCAATGTCGTCGAGCTTGAAATGTCGTGCGAGTTTGGAGTGCAACCGTGCTGCCATCGTGTCGTTCTTGGGCGCTTCGGCGAGCATGTGGCAGATGTATTCAGCCTCAGTGTCGCTGAGTGGAATGGTTTCGTGCAGATGTTTGAAGAAAGCCGATTGTCTGTCGAGCGAGTAATAGTTGCCATCCTTGATTACTTCAAATCCATAGTCGGCGAGAAGATGCAGATAATTGTATATGTTGCGACGTGTCGTACCGAGCATTTCGGCATATTGTTGGGCAGTGTGTCGTCCGTTGGAAGTGAGGTGTATAATAAGGTTTAGAATTCGAGAAAGTTGATTGGATTCCATATAGGTTAGTAGCTTGCGATTTTTATTTTACTCAAATTTCAGTTCCAGTTGTCCGTCTCCGCCGAGCAGGTTGTAGCTCATGCGGTGATATGGCGTCGTGCCGTGTAGCTTGATGCCCTCTCGGTGGGTCTTGGTGGGATATCCCTTATTCTTCTGCCAGTCGTAGTAGGGATATTCCTCGGCAAGTCGGTCCATATATTCGTCGCGGAATGTCTTGGCAAGGATGCTCGCTGCCGCAATCGATTGATATTTGCCATCGCCCTTGACTATCGTCGTGTGTGGCAAGTCGTGATATGGTGTGAATCGGTTGCCGTCGACGATGATTGCCTCTGGGCGCACTTGCAGCTGGTCGAGAGCGCGGTGCATGGCAAGAAAACTCGCCTTGAGAATGTTTATTTTGTCTATCTCTTCAGGAGTGACAATGCCCACTGCCCATGCCACGGCGTCGCGCACTATCATGTCGCGCAGTTCACGGCGTCGTTTCTCCGACAGCTTCTTCGAGTCGTTGAGCATCGGGTTGTCGTAGTTGCGTGGCAGTATCACGGCAGCCGCATACACGCTGCCAGCCAAGCATCCACGTCCAGCCTCGTCGCATCCAGCCTCAATAAGGTCGGCATAGTAGTGTGGCAGCAAGTGATTTATTTCTTTATCTTTGCTCATTGGTTTAGAGTATTGTTTGTATTGCGGCATCTATACGGATGCCTATTCAATTATCCATTCTGTTAAGTTATGTTCTTCCTTTACGTTAAAGTTTAAGCCAACCTTAATAATCTTCTTTCTGCTCAATGCATAGCTGTCTGCATAGCGATTATTTTTTATTTGTGCAAGAGCCTCTTCGGCAGTCTTGTCAAACTTTAGTTCCATAATATATATATGATCGGCAGTTTCGAGTGTTATATCTGTGCGTCCTTTTGCTGTGTGTTGTTCCACACTTATGCGATAGTGGGTCAGTAGGGCAAACACAATGTACATCATCTGTTGCCAATGACCTTCGTATCGTGTGTTGTCACAATAAGGCACAGTTTCGAGGAATGTTTGCAACAGTCTGAGAGCTGCATCCATATCGCCACGCTTTATCATAACAGACATCTGAGCTATAGTAACCAAGCTTTGAGTCTGCCCGATATTAATATAGTTGGGCAATAAACTTTTGTAAAGTCCTACTCTGATTTCCTCATTTGGAATATCAAGGACATATAAGTCGGTTTCCTTGTCGTAGCCCTTAATTGTGACATATCCACTCTGGTAGAGCAATGGCGTTATGTCGGTCATTGTTTCGGTGGGAGCATCGAAGGCCGAGCTTGGCGCATAGAATCGGTCCATTGCCGAAGGAAGCGTACCAAACTGTCGCATCTTCTCTATGAGATATGTTGGTGTTCCTGTTCCAAACCAATAAGCACCAAACTTACCCTCGCTAAAACAACTGAGCAAACTATAAGGGTTGAACACATCGGGCGACGGCCATGTGAAGTGATAGCCGTCATAGTTGTACGCAAGTTGCTCTATCGTCTCCTCTCTTGTAATATTGAGTTGTTCGGCAAGGTTGTCTATATCGTCAGACATCTGTGTCAAGAGTTCGTCCTTGGTTATGCCGCAGATGCCAGCATACCTTTCCTGCATACTGATGTTGACGATGTTGTTCAGCTCGCTGAAGATGCTCATCTGCGAGAACTTGGTTATGCCAGTAAGTAATACAAATCGAAGATAAGGGTCGCAGTCCTTAAGTGGGCTATAGAAGTTGCGCATTACATTACGAAGTGCTGCAAGCTGATTATCCTCGTGTACAACATCAAGAAGTGGAGCGTCGTATTCGTCGATTAGCAAAACAACTGGTCGCCCCGTCTGTTGGTATATACATTTTATCAGGTTGGCAAGTCGCAGATTAGGCTCTGTTGTGTCTGCCTCTACCCCAAATCTATCCTCTATGTTCTTCAGTATATAAAGAAGATATTGCTGCATCCGTTCTTCGTTCATGTGCTTTGCACTTGCCATGCTTAGCAGTAGCACAGGATATTCGGTCCATTCCTTCTCCAACTGTTCTATGGCAAGACCTTTGAACAAATCCTTACGTCCTTCAAAATAGCTCTTCATTGTAGACAGGAGCAGAGACTTGCCAAAACGTCGTGGACGGCTCAAGAAGAAGTACTTGCCATTGGTATGTGTAATGTCGTACACATACTTCGTCTTGTCTACGTAAGTGTTGTTGTCCTTACGGATAAGCTCAAATGTCTGGATGCCTATAGGATATATTTTTTTTGCCATAGTTTGCCACTATTATATATTTATGGCAAAAATACAAAAAAATATCGGGACAAGCTTAGTTTGTCCCGATATTATTAATAGTGATAATGTGATATGTAGTTCTTTGGTTAGAACATCTGGCTAACGCGCTTAACACCTGCTACGAGTGTGTCGATTTCTTCCTTGGTGTTGTAGAGGGCGAACGAGGCACGCACAACGCCTTGCACACCGAGGCGGTCCATGACGGGTTGGGCGCAGTGATGACCGGTGCGGACGGCGATGCCGAGGCGGTCGAGCAGTGTACCCATGTCGAGGTGATGGATGTTGCCGACGAGGAACGACACCACGGCATCCTTGCCCTCAGTGGTGCCGAAGAGTCGCATGTCGTCAATCTCAGCCATACGAGCCATGCAGTATTCTGTCAGTTCGTGCTCGTGACGGGCGATGTTGTCCATGCCAAGGCTTGATACATAGTCGATGGCAGTAGCCAGTCCGTGTGTGGCAACATAGTCGGGGGTGCCAGCCTCAAACTTGAAGGGCAACTTCTCGAATGTTGTCTTCTCGAAGCTCACGCTTTCTATCATCTCGCCTCCGCCCTGATAAGGTGGCATGCGGTCGAGCCACTCCTCCTTGCCGTAGAGCACACCGATGCCGGTAGGACCATAAATCTTATGTCCCGAGAAGGCAAAGAAGTCGCAGTCCATAGCCTGAACATCCACGGCGAAGTGTGGAGTCGACTGTGCTCCGTCCACCATCACTGGCACTCCGTGCTCATGGGCGATACGGATGATGTCGTTTACGGGATTCACCGTACCGAGCGTGTTGCTGACATGAGCAATGCTGACAATCTTAGTGCGCTCTGTGAACAGCTGCTTGTAGGTCTCCATATCGAGCTTGCCACTGTCGTCCATTGGTATCACCTTGATAGCTATGCCGCGTTTGGCTGCCTGCAGCTGCCAAGGCACGATGTTGCTGTGATGCTCCATTACCGAGACAATCACCTCGTCGCCCTCTGTCATAAAGCCCTCGCAGAACGACGACACGACAAGGTTGATGCTCTCTGTTGTGCCTCGTGTGAAGATTATCTCCTCTACCTTGGGCGCATTGATAAACTGGCGCACCTTCTCACGAGCTGCCTCGTGCAGGTCGGTGGCACGCTGTGACAGATAGTGAACACCACGATGAACGTTGGCATTGGCATTGAGATATTCGTCGCGCATTGCGTCGAGCACACAGAGTGGCTTCTGTGTGGTGGCAGCGTTGTCGAGATAGACAAGCGGACGGTCGTATACAGTGCGAGAAAGAATGGGGAAGTCCTCGCGAACTTTATTTATATCGTACATTGTGTATTAGTTGAGAGTTGAGAGTTGAGAGAGTTGAGAGTTGTGAGAGTTGTGAGAGTTGTGAGTTGAGAGTTGTGAGTTGAGAGTTGAGAGTTATAATTGTGAGTTGAGAATTATAATTGTGAGTTGAGAATTATAATTGTGAGTTGAGAATTATAATTGTGAGTTGAGAATTATAATTGTATTACATTTCATAACTCTCAACTCTCAACTTTCAACTCTCAACTTTCTCAACTCTCAACTTTCACCTTTCACCTCTCAATTTATTTGCAAAACTTGCAACCCTCACACTTGCTCAGTTCACCACGGAATCGTTTCTCCACGAGATAGTGGAGGCGGTCGCGCAGTGGTTCGAGCTGTATCTTGTCGATTACTTCGTTGATGAATGCGAACTCAAGGAGCAACTTGGCTTCCTTCTCGCTGATGCCACGCTGTCGCATGTAGAAGAGTGCAGCGTCGTTGAGCTGTCCTACGGTCGAGCCATGCGAGCACTTCACGTCGTCGGCATATATCTCAAGCATCGGCTGTGTGTACATGCGGGCTGTCTTGGTGGCGCAGAGGTTCTGGTTCACCTCCTCGCTGATGGTCTTCTGTGCACCATGACGAACAAGCACACGTCCTGCAAATGCGCCAGTCGACTTGTCGTCGAGCACATATTTATATAGCTCATGGCTTGTGCAGTGGCTCACCTGATGGTCGATAAGTGTGTTGTTGTCCACGTGCTGTGTCTTGTCGGCTATCACGCAGCCGTTGCACCAGCACTCTGCACCCTCGCCCTTCAGTTGTACGTCGAGTCGATTGCGTGTCACACCATTGTGCAATGTGATGACATTATGATTGAATCGTGAGTCGCGCTGCTGCTCAACGTATACGTTTGACACACGTGTGTTCTTGATGTGTGTCTCCTCCATGCAGTAGAGTTCGAGTGCTGCGTTCTGTCCTACGTAGGCCTCTATTACCTGTGTGGTGAGGAACTGGCAGTCGTCGGCAGCATGGTCGCAGAAGAGGAACTTGGCGCTTGCGCCTTCCTCCATCACAATCAAGGCACGGCGGTTGACCATGAGGTCAACATTTGAGCGCAGAATGTTTATCACCTGCACCGTCTTGTCCACCACTACGTTCTTCTTTACATATACCAACAGTCCGTCCTGTGCCAGCATTGTGTTGAGAGCAGTGATGCCGTCCTCGTCGGTTTTGGCGAGTTTGGCATAGTGTTTAGCCACAAACTCCGGATTCTCCTTGGCATATTCGGCAAGTGATGTCACAATGATTCCCTCTGGCAGATTCTCCTTGGGCTGGATTGCCGAACGAAACTGGTCGTTGACGATGAAGTAGAGCGATGTGCTCAGGTTGGGCACGTCGCAGCGGAACGCCTTGTATGGGTCGACAGGCACCTCGATACGGTTGATGTTCAGTCCGTAGTTAGGCTCGAAGAGTCGGTCTATACTTGTATATTTGTATCGCTCCACCTTGCGCGACGGAAATCCGAGTCGCTCGAAATCGGCAAAGGCAGCATCGCGCACTTCATTGAGTGCATCGGCACTGTGGGCGCAGATTTGGTCGCGGCATTCGCGGTAGAGGTCAATGTATTGTTTCTCGCTATTCATATACTACTCTCCAATCTCAGCCTTAATCCAGTCGTATCCTCTCTGTTCAATCTCCTTGGCAAGCTCAGGTCCGGCAGTTTTCACAATTCTTCCCTTGTATAGCACGTGCACCACGTCTGGCTTAATCATGTCGAGCAGACGCTCATAGTGTGTGATGACGATGGCAGATGTCTCTGGTGTGTGCATCTTGTTGACACCGTCAGCCACGATGCGCATGGCGTCGACGTCGAGTCCTGAGTCGGTCTCGTCGAGTATAGCGAGCTTTGGCTCAAGCATTGCCATCTGGAATATCTCGTTGCGCTTCTTCTCACCGCCCGAGAAACCCTCGTTCACCGAACGACGTGTGAACTTGGAGTCGAGCTCCACAATCTTGCGCTTCTCGTTCATCATCTTGAGGAACTCGCCAGCCTTCAACTCTGGCAATCCCTGATACTTGCGCTTCTCGTTGACAGCCGCCTTGAGGAAGTTGGTCATCGACACGCCCGGTATCTCCACTGGATACTGGAACGAGAGGAACAATCCCTCGTGAGCGCGGTCTTCGGGCTTCATATCGATAAGGTTCTTGCCATTGAATATAGCCTCGCCCTCGGTCACCTCATAGAGAGGGTTGCCAGTGAGCACAGCGCTAAGTGTAGACTTGCCCGAACCGTTAGGTCCCATGATGGCATGTATCTCGCCATCTTTTATTGTGAGGTTGATGCCTCGTAGTATTTCCTTGCCAGCGATAGTGGCGTGGAGGTTCTTAACTTCTAACATATCTTGATTTTATGATTTTAGTATGAATCGAGCACTCGTTTCAAGCTCGACTTATGTCGTTCTTTCTTTGTTTCCTTCGGTGCCTCGTCGTTGGGGTCGTATATGCCGAGTGCCATATATATGAGGTCGAAGAGGCTGTTGCCGTCGTCCGAAGTGAATCTGAATGGGAATGTTGCCTTCAGTCCTATCTGAATGTTGTGTCGGTGCATGTCCGAGCGCATGCGGTATGCCGTTGGCTGTCCGTTGTATGTGGTGCTGATGTTTGTCTTGCCGTCGATGGCGAGTGGAAAACCGTATTGAAATTCCAAAGCGAGCGACGAGAAGATGTAGCAGTCGAAGCCAATAGTAGGAGCAACGCTCAGTCGTGGATAGCTTATGTTGTAGTTGCGCTCATAGCTGTGGCTGTCTCCTATAAATCCCATGTTGTCATGTTCGTTCAGCGAACCAACATTGGTGTATGCCATGAGGGCAGCGTAAGGCTGTATAGTGCAACTTGTCGACAACGGATAATAGCGTGCGCCAAGTGCGATGTTGCGCATCGTGGCATATACATCGCTGCTATACCATTCAAGTGTCTCGGCATTGTAGCCACCAACCAACGAGAAGTGGGCATTGTTGAGATAATACTCCAACATAACGTTGCCCATTGGCGAGCCAAATGTCCCTGTCTTCTCCGTAACCGATTGCGGCTGCTCGTGGCTTGCCGTCGTAGGACATGAGATGTTCATGCCGGCTATTATAGCCCAGCGGCGCGACGTGTCGTCATCGTCGTTGGCTGCGCTCATTGTCGTTATAGGGGCTGCCCAAAGAGCTGTTGCCAAGAACAGCCCGCCTAATCCGTACCGCATATAGTTCATTCCCTTTATCCAACAGTTCCTTCAAGTGATACACTCAGCAACTTCTGTGCTTCTACGGCAAACTCCATTGGCAGCTTGTTGAGCACATCCTTGGCATATCCGTTGACGATGAGTCCCACGGCTTGCTCTGTAGGTATGCCGCGTTGGTTGCAATAGAAGAGTTGGTCTTCCGAAATCTTGGATGTTGTAGCCTCATGTTCCACCACAGCAGTGTCGTTGTGTATGTCCATATATGGGAAGGTGTGTGCTCCGCAGTCCGAACCCAGCAGCAGCGAGTCGCACGACGAGTAGTTGCGTGCGTTGTCGGCATTGCTTGTGGCACGCACCAGTCCGCGGTACGAGTTCTGACTGTGTCCGGCAGAGATGCCCTTCGAGATGATAGTCGACTTGGTGTTCTTGCCCATGTGTATCATCTTGGTGCCAGTGTCTGCCTCCTGATAGTTGTTGGTGACTGCCACCGAGTAGAACTCAGCCTGCGAGCCATCGCCACGCAACACGCACGACGGATATTTCCATGTGATGGCAGAGCCAGTCTCCACCTGGGTCCACGACAGCTTAGAGTTGACACCACGCAGATCGCCACGCTTTGTCACAAGGTTGAGCACACCGCCCTTGCCATTCTCGTCGCCTGGATACCAGTTTTGTACGGTAGAATATTTCACTTCGGCATTGTCCTTCACCACAATCTCTACGATGGCGGCATGCAACTGATTTTCGTCGCGCATAGGAGCCGTGCAACCTTCGAGATAACTTACGTATGAGTCGTCGTCGGCGATGATAAGAGTGCGCTCAAACTGACCCGTGTTGCGGGCATTGATGCGGAAGTAGGAGCTAAGCTCCATAGGGCAACGCACACCCTTAGGAATGTATACAAACGAGCCGTCGCTGAATACGGCACTGTTCAGAGCACCGAAGAAGTTGTCTTGATAAGGCACCACGCTTCCCAAGTATTCCTTCACGAGGTCGGGATGATTCTTTATGGCGTCGCCGATAGAGCAGAAGATGATGCCCTTCTCGGCAAGGTGCTCCTTGAATGTGGTCTTCACCGACACCGAGTCCATGATGGCATCCACCGCCACACCACTCAGAGCCAATCGCTCTTCAAGTGGAATGCCCAGCTTGTCGAATGTCTTCATCAGCTCTGGGTCAATCTCTTTCTTTTCGTCCGACGGTTTCTTGGCAAGCGGGTCGGCATAATAAGATATGGCTTGATAGTCGATTTCAGGCACATGCACATGTGCCCATGTCGGCTGCTCCAGCTTCTGCCAGTGGCGGAATGCCTTGAGTCGGAACTCCAGCATCCATTCGGGCTCGCCCTTTTTCTCAGAGATAAGTCTCACGATGTCCTCGTTGAGACCTTTCTCTATGATGTCAGTATGCACGTCAGTGGTGAAGCCATACTCATATTTCTGGTCGGCCACCTGTCGCACATACGCATTCTTAGTATCTTTATTTTCCATTATCTCAAGTATTTAAGAGTGCAAAATTACGAAATAAGGCTTGATTATTCGAACGTTTTGTGTTTTTTTAATTACTCTTGCCCTTAATTCTACATCCTGCCTTCCTCGGCATAGCTATAGTATTTGCCGTCAGTGATGATGACGTGGTCTACCATATACATGCGCATAGTCTCTGAAGCCTTCTTTAGTTTTATGGTTAGTCGGTCGTCGTCGCCGCTTGGTTGGCAGTTGCCCGATGGGTGGTTGTGTACGAGCGACAGCACCGTGGCGTTGGCTAACAGCGCTTCTCGCAGTATCACCCTCACGTCTACAGCCGTCTCCGACAGTCCGCCGTGCGACAGTTTCACCGCCTTGATTAGTCTGAACCTCTGGTTCATCAGCAGCACCCATGCCTCCTCCGTGTCGAGGTCTTGCATCTTGGGGTGCATATATTTGTACACAGCATCTGCCGACCCCATGTCTGGGCGTTCGGCAGGTTTGGATGCTTGTCGTCGTTTGCCCAATTCGCATGCTGCGATAATGGTTATCGCCTTCGCCTCGCCAATGCCCTTGTATTCCATCAGTTCGTGCAGCGACCGCTTGCCGAGCGTGTTGAGGTTGTTGTCGCAGTCGCGCAGTATGCGTTGCATCAGTGCGACGGCGCTCTCTTTGGGTGTGCCCGACCCAATAAGAATGGCTAATAGCTCGGAGTCGCTCAGTGTTGCAGCTCCGTGTGCCATCAGTTTCTCGCGAGGTCGGTCCTCCTCAGCCCATTGGTTGATGGCAAAACTCTCGGGAAGTTGAGAGTTGAGAGTTGGGAGTTGAGAGTTATGATTTGCTTTGTTGGCAATGTGTTTCATAGGATATGTCTTTCTTTCCAATTCTCAACTATAAAAGTTCTTCTCGAATGCCGAGAATTCCGACTTTCCTCTCACACACCGTTTCCACCACGACTCTATGAACCCAAATCCATATCCCATCAACTGTATATACGCTGAGGCTATGCTCAGAATACCAATTTTCAAGCTGTGATTCTCGCGAGCCGAGTCCACGCATATCAGCACACAATAGAGGGCGAGGGGAGTGAGGGGCAACCACGCATATTTGGGTGCCGCTACTAACAATGCAAGTGAGAGCACAAGCATCGCCAACACGCCCACTGTGAACACCATCGGCAACAGATGCACCAGCTTTAGCGATTCAGGATATTTCTTGTATAGATTGATACGGGCAATTCCCGAGTTGTACACCTGGCGGAAAAACTTGCGGAAGTCGGTGCGACGCTTGTGCCACACCCATGCCTCTGGCATCAGTCGACAGTGGCAGCCAGCCTTGAATATGCGTATCGAGAAGTCGATGTCTTCGCCGAAACGCATCTTGGAGAATCCGCCCAACTTCTCATACACGTCGCGACGCACACCCATGTTGAACGAACGCGGATAAAACTTGTCCAACTTCTTCTTGCCACCACGAATGCCTCCCGTGGTGAAGAACGAAGTCATGGAGTAGGAGATAGCCTTCTGTGTATCGGTGAACGACGGATGAGCACAGTCGGGACCACCGAAAGCGTCAGCCTTCTTTCTCTTCAGTTCGTCCTCTACGGCAGCCAGATAGCCCTCTGGCACCACCACGTCCGAGTCAAGAATCAGCATATACTCGCCCTGCGCACGTTCCACGCCATAGTTGCGGCTCTGTCCAGGTCCGCTGTTGGGCTTCATGTAATAATGAATGTCGAGTTGTTGTGCATATTTTTCGCACACGTCGCGACATGTCACCGCCGATCCGTCCTCCACGACAATCACTTCAAAGTCGTTCAACGTCTGTCGTGTCAGACTGTCAAGCAGTTCGTCCACCTCGTCGGGGCGATTGTATACTGGAATGATAAAACTATACTTCATTTTTTAAAAGTAAAAAGGTAAAAAAGCGTTTAAAGGTAAAAGGGTAAAAAAGTAAAAAAGGGCGTTTAGAGGTAAAAGAGTAAAAAAGTAAAAGAGTAAAAAAGCAGAAAGCACTTTTTGGGGTATACGTCAAACGTCATCCCCAATGCTTTTTACTTTTTTACTCTTTTACTTTTTTACTTTTAAAGGCTTTTTACCTTTTTACTCTTTTACCTTTTTACTTTTAAAGGCTTTTTTACTCTTTTACTTTTTTAAGATTACTCCTTAACGCGCTGCAAGTAGCTGCCGTCGCGAGTGTCAACCTGAACGAGGTCGCCTTCGTTAACGAAGAGAGGCACGCGAATCTCTACGCCAGTCTCAAGAGTAGCCGGCTTGAGAGTGTTAGTAGCGGTGTCGCCCTTGATACCCGGCTCAGAGTGTGTAACGCGGAGGTTGGTCTTAACCGGCATTTCGCCGAAGAGAACAGTCTCTGTAGAAGCGTCAGAAACCACCTCAACGATGTCGCTCTCCTTCATGAAGTCAACACCAGTGATGAGGTTGCCTGCGATAGGAATCTGGTCGTATGTCTCCTGGTTCATGAAGATATAGTCTTCACCCTCCTTGTAGAGATACTGATATGGACGGCGCTCTACGCGTACATCCTCGAGCTTCTCGCTGATGTCGAAGCGACGCTCCAACACACGGCCGTCAACGACGTTCTTCAGCTTAACGCGCATGAAAGTGTTGCCCTTACCCGGCTTAACGTGGAGGAAGTCGATGACGAAGTACAGCTTGCCATCCATGCGGATGCAGGTACCCATCTTGATGTCTTGTGAATTAATCATTGCTTTATTTTTATTTGTTTTATGTATAATTTCAGATAATCGGTGCAAAGTTACTTAAAAAATCGCTTAGGCGAAAGCAAAGAGCCTTATTTCTTTGTTGAGTGTGAGCATTTTATGCAGTTATGGTCATATACAATATATATAATATGCTGCTTGTAAGTATAAAGATATGCAGATGTTTTCACTTATATATAATGTTTCCGTTTTCATCTGCCATCTGCCATTTTGAGGGTTTTAGTCCTTGTAACGCATTGATTTACAATGAATAGGCGCGAATGGCAGATATACAGCGAAGGGCGATATCTACCATCCTATCTACCATACTTAGTGGAGTATCTACCATATGAGTCCCGAAGGCGGCGAACACTCATTGGTTGGTGAGTCCCGAATGCGAATGAATTTGATTGGTGAGTGTATGATGAGTACAAGGGCTTGCTATTGTTAGTACGAGGGCTATAAATAGTGAGTACGAGGGCTTAGTAGGGTGAGTACATGGGCTATAAATAGTGTGTACAAGGGCTTTGTACTTATTTGATGAATTGTGAGTGATTGCAGTTGGATTGCAGATGATTGCAGTAGAATTGCAGATTATTTGAGCGAACTGCAAGCGTCTGAAGCGTGCTTAACGGGCTGTTGCACAGAGTGCTAGGTGGTGCGGTGGGACGCGGAATTGCAGTATTGCAGATAAAAAAAGAAAAAATCTAAATCTGCTTCATGTTATTGGCGAATCTGCTTCATGTTATTGCCAACTCTGTAATGTATGCGATTATGCCTATACACATTATTATATAATATAAGGCTAAATGGTATTGATTTTTCACCCTCTCTTCTTCTCACTTCAATCGTATAAATCAAGAAATTTAAAGAAAATAGAAAAATAGTTGGCGAAAAACTTGGAAGTTATAAAACAAAATGCTAAATTTGCAATCGTAAACTTGAAAGAAAGTTTAACTCATACAGCAAACAACACTGTGGAGTGTCGCTGTAGGAATGATAAAAGGATTTTTTAAACACAAAACACATCAGGAAACTATCGACCACAGGTCTTAACAAACAAAAATCACAAAAGCGCAAATAAATAAGAGCACAAAAAAGAACAAACTGTACGCACTAAGATAAGATCAAACGTACACACAAAAACAAAAGAATCAACCAACTGTAAACACGAATATAATGTCCATGTCGCATTGGGCTTAATGGCTCCATTCCGTTTGGACTACTACATATATACTGCGAATTGCATTTGTGTCCAATCCATTTGGCACGATTGCATGACAGCTATCGGTGTATCCCCTCGTCAGAGGTGTGTCATATCGTTGGTATTCGTAGCCGCACCCCTATTCCGTCTTAGCGATGGAAGTAAAACAACAAAACGAAAAAAACAAAACGTTTGAAAAAGGATTTTCTCAGTTAATTCAAATCTGATAAGCCAAAAAATGCTTGCTATTTGCAATAAACGGGAAAAAGTGAAACGAAAACATTTATTAACTTTTTATTTACTAAATTTAAGGCTTATGAAAAAGAGATTTCTTGGCGCAATGCTAATTGGAGCACTAACCGTGACTTCAACCAACACTCTTATTTCTTGTAAGGACTATGATGACGACATCGAGAACTTGCAGAATCAGATTGACGCTGTCAACACAGCTCTCAAGGAGATTAAGGCTAAAGTTGATGCGGGTAGCGTAATCACCAGCGTAACACAGGATGGCGCAGGTGTTAAGTTCACTCTCAGCAATGGTCAGTCTTACACTGTGAACAATGGTGCTGCTGGCAAGGATGCTGATGTATGGACTATTGGCGCAGACGGTTATTGGTATAAGAATGATGCTAAGACCGAGTATGTAGCTGTAGGTAAGGACGGCAAGGACGGCAAGCCGGGTGCTGATGGCAAGCCAGGCGCTGCTGGTGCTACAGGCGCTACAGGTGCTACTGGCAACTACTACGTTCCTAACCCCAATACAGGTTGCTTCGACCTCTATAGCGGTGATGGCAAGCTCATCGAGCACACTACAATCGCTTGGAAGGACAACACAGTAACAGAGGGTCAGAAGATCACTGCTATTGTTAAGAACGACCGCATTGAGATTACAGGTCTTCTTGGCGAGGATGGCAAGCCAATCGAGAACTATGTTCTTATGCGTGGTGCCCTCCTTCAGGGTCTTGTATTCAGCCCATCTGAGTACTATCAAGGTATTGAGGCTATCACTCTTGAGGCTATCCAGTATAAGCCAATCAAGGTGTTTGCAGCTAATGTAGAAAAGGACCAGACAACTGGTGCTTCTGAGTATACTGATAAGACAGCTACTGCTGACTTCTCATTCGTTCCTGAGGTTCAGCTTGCTTACTATCTCAACCCGAAGAATGGTCTCATCAACACTATTGACGAGAACACAACTGAGGAGCAGAAGGCTGCTATCTTGAAGCAGTATAGCTTCATCGTTAATGATGCTAAGTATACAAGAGCTCTTAAGAGTGCCGACCTTACTATCACTAACGTAGCTCGCAGCAAGGAGAATGGTCTCATCAACCTTTCTGCTAAGGTGAACAACGACCTCGAAATCAAGAATATCAGTGCAGACAACGCTGTTACTGTTGCAGCTCTCCGCTACACTGATGCTGACGACAACTCAGTAGTTTCTGATTTCGCAGCTCTCCATCGTCAGGCTGCTAAGGACTTCTTGATCGTTAAGAAGGACGCTGCACTTCCTGCAACTTCACTTGTACAGGTTTCTGCAACTCCGCAGATCTCTAAGGCAGGTGCTGCTGACTTTGAGGTAGCTATCAACGAAACTCTCGATTTGAACGAGAAGCTCACTGTTACATTCAATCCTAACAATGAGGGCGTTCAGGAGATGACTGCTAAGAAGCTTGCTTCTGTAGGTTTCGAACTCCAGTATGAGGGCGTTGGTTACTTCGACGGTGCTAACAATACCAACGAGACTATCCACGCTGCTATCACTAAGGACGGTAAGGTTACACCTGACGGCAAGGCTGGTAGTGTAGGCCGTACTCCTATGGTACGTGTTATGCTCGTTGATACCAAGAACAATAAGGTTGCAGCTGTTGGCTATATCAAGGTGACTATCACTCCTAAGGCTATTGTTCCTTTGTATGTAAATGTTCCTGCATTCGATAAGGGTTATGACCTCGTTTGTGGTACTTCTGATTGGAACACATTCGATATGACATGGTCTCAGATGGAGGTTATCTTCAACGAGTTGGGTCTTTCTAAGGCACAGTTCGAGGCTCGCTATAAGCTCGATGCAAATGCTGGTGTAGCTAAGCAGTTCGACGCTAAGTATGAGGAGATTACCGACGCTGCTAAGTTGTGTGGTAAGGTTATCGCTACTTCAATCGACGCTGCTGACCACGAGACTAACGTTCTCAAGTGGACTGTTGGCAACGAGGAGGCTTATGAGTTTGCTAAGGCTAACAATGTAGGTGCTGCGAAGAGCGTTATCGTTCGCTTCGTAAGCAACACTGCTGACAAGGCTGTGGCTCCTGTATACGTAACTCTCTCTTGGAAGCTTTCTGCTAAGAATGTAGATCCGACTGCTGCTATCACAAAGGATCAGAAGGCTGCTTCTTCATGGAACAACGAGTTCACATACATCAAGGCTCACGTTAAGGAGGCTGCTCTTGGTACAACATACGCTGCTTCTGGTGACGTATTTGACGTAAATGTTAAGAACTCATTCACTGTTGATCTGCTCACTTATGTTAAGAACCAGGTTAAGAAGGTTGACGCTTACAAGAATATCGTATCTACTTTCACAGGTAAGTATGTATTCGTAACTCCTAAGTATGCTTTCGCAGGTAGCTCTTCAAATGATGATGCTAAGTACTATACTCTCGAAGTTAAGAACAACGGTACAGAGCTTTGGGCTAAGCACGAATTGATTGGCGAGAAGATTGCTGAAATCGCAGCTGATGGCAAGTTGGACTATATGACTGGCACTTATGCTAAGGATATTCTCAACTACGCTTCTCACAAGCAGCTCGCTGAGGGTCAGACTCTGACAGCTCGTGTAGCATACCAGGTTACACCTTGTGCTCCTGCTAAGGAGGTTAAGGTTGATGGCAACGAGTTCGACGTTAAGGTTCTCCGTCCAGTTAATAT
Organism: uncultured Prevotella sp.; assembly: GCA_934183355.1. Taxonomy (GTDB): domain Bacteria; phylum Bacteroidota; class Bacteroidia; order Bacteroidales; family Bacteroidaceae; genus Prevotella. Next base: position 10,129 of record CAKPST010000018.1, on the reverse strand, counting down.
CGAGAATGGTAAGGCTGAGACAATCACTGATGGTGTTGCTGATGTAATCATCTCTAAGGTTACATTCGACTTCTCAGACTGGCGTGATTACAACTTCAAGCAGAACAAGTCGTTCTACAACTTCTATGGTGTTAAGAGCATCATGAAGGATCCGGCTAAGCCTATCATGTCTACATGGTCTGGCAAGAATGCTAAGAATGACGGTAGTAAGTTCGTAATCACTTACGGCAAAGTTGATACATTCGATGGCACTAACTTCGGTACTATCGCATACAAGAAGGCAAGTGGTATCTCTGTAACTAAGGAGTTCACAATCACAGTTCCAGTGGTTATCTCTTACGATTGGGGTGAGATCTATACAGACCTCAAGATGGTTGTTAAGCCAACTATCAACAACCCTGGTGAGTAAGTATAAGCGAATATAAAGACGGTCGAGCATTGCCTATGCCTATTGTCTTGACAAGGGTACAGGCTACCGGCTTGAAATAAAGTGATAGGGAAGGCAGGTTTGCAAGGTGACAATCTCGCTAACCTGCCTTTCTAATTAAATACAAAAAGTGAATGTTGATTTAAAAAGAAACTGATGATGATACGGAAAACTAATATTTGCATGTCTGTCATAGCAGCCGTAGCACTGCTGTTGACAATAAGTATAACTTCTTGCAACTCAAAGAAAGAGCAGAAAGGCCCACAGCCAACTGAGTTTGAAGTGGGAATGACTAATCAGGATTCTATCGCTGTACGCGGACTCATCGACCAGTTCTTCACCTTTGTCAAGGATAAGGACTACGCCGGAGCAACACAGATGCTATACCGCACGCCGCTCAATGACCCTAAGGGTCAGCCCGAACCTCTCGACAACGACGAAATAAGTCGTGTGATGCAGATGCTCAAGTCTGTACCAATGGAGGGCTACAAGATAGAATATATGAAATTCAACCAGTCGTATAACAATGAGGTGCTTTGTTACGTCATAATCAAAAAGTCGGACAGCAAGGACATGCCCGATGTTACAACTAAAATGTTCTTCAAGCCAATGAGCTACTTGGGACAGTGGTGCTTAGGTCTTATGAACTCTGAATGGGGCGACCAAGGCGTAGTAGACCCAGCCAAGCGCGACTCCTTGAAAGACGAATATGCCAAGGAGCAGAAGAGCAAGACATCAAAGAAATGAAAAAGCGCGATAAAAAATTTAATTACCAACAAGTGAGATTGGTTTAGTGCTCTGCGCATTAGTTTTTTGTATTAACAGTTTAAAATCACTTTTTCATTCCGCGGTTCGGTAACTTCATTAGTGTGTGAACATAGATGTAGTGGTCCGGACCGCTTTGTTTTATAGCCCTAATAAACTCACTACAGGACTATATAAAGGTGATAAAAAATAGCAGAAATCGGCGTAAAAACTTTGCCAATTCACAAATAATCAGTAACTTTGCACCCACGTTTGCGGCAACGTATGCCGTAGATATAAAATGTATAACCAAATAAAACAAAAAGAAACAAAATGATTATTGTACCGGTAAAAGATGGTGAGAACATCGAAAGAGCTCTCAAGAAGTTCAAGAGAAAATTCGAAAAGACAGGTGTTGTTAAGGAGTTGCGTGCACGTCAGCAGTATAACAAGCCTTCTGTTCTGAAGAGACTCAAGATGGAGCACGCTATCTATGTACAGCAGCTCCGCGCTAACGAGGAATAATAGACTATTTCCTTACGTTCGCGACGTTATTAACTAAATAGACCGTGCGCTCCACGTCGTAAAGCGACATGAGGGCGACACGAGTCGGATGGACCAGGAGGTGTACATACACTTAGACATATAATCATTTCAACAGATATTAAAGCCATTAACGTTTAAATTAACGGAATAATTAACGGCTAAATTAACGGGCAATTAACCGATATTAACGACAAAGATAATACAAGGTCGTTAATTCCGGTTAATTGCCCGTTAATTATTCCGTTAATTATTCCGTTAATTATTCCGTTAATTTAATCGTTAATTGTGCGTTAATTTATTCTTTGTAGCATTCGATGGCGTCAGCCACAATGCTTTCTGGTATTAGCGTGTCCACACGCTCGCCCCTCTTTATCATTTCCCTCACCATCGTGCTACTCACATCATGCAGTCCCGTGTCGACTATCTGCACGTTAGATGGCAGCGTGTCGGGGCAGATGTCATATCCGCGGCGCGGATAGATGCGGATAGGGTAGTGGGCGATGATGTCGTCGGCATGATACCAGCGGTCGAACACCTGCCAGTTGTCAGCCCCTATCAGCAATACAAACTGGCGGTCGGGGTAGTCGCGAGAGAGCGATTGCAGCGTGTGCCACATGTATGAAGGGCGCGGCATGCTAAACTCGTAGTCGCATGCCTTGATGCCCGGTATGTTCTCGATGGCACGTCGTGTCATATTGAGGCGCTGTTGCTCGTCGAGCAAGTCGGCTTGCTGCTTCAGAGGGTTCTGTGGCGACACCATCAGCCACACCTCGTCCACCGCACCACGCTCTAACATGGCACGGGCTATGGCGATATGCCCATTGTGGATGGGGTTGAACGAACCGCCATAGATGCCCGTTAGGATTTTGTCAGTCATTAGTCAATAAACTCCTTGATAATCTGCAGTGTCTCTTCCACCGCCTTCTCCAAATCGTCGTTCACCACTACACGGTCGAACTTAGGAGCCTGCGACAGCTCAAACTCAGCTCGTGCGATGCGCTGTTCAATCACTTCGGGAGCATCAGTGGCACGACCCGTCAGTCGGCGGCGCAGTTCCTCGACAGATGGAGGCTGTATGAAGAGGCTAAGGGCGCGGTCGCCATAATACTGCTTGATGTTGCATCCACCCTTCACGTCGACGTCAAACACTACGTTTTCGCCACGTGCAGCCTGTGTCTCCACCTGCTGTTTGAGTGTGCCATAGAATCGGTCTTGATACACCTCCTCGTATTCCAAGAACTCGTCGCGCTTGATGCGCTCACGAAATTCCTCTGGTGAGATGAAGAAATACTCCACACCATTCTGCTCGGTGCCACGTGGTGCACGGCTGGTGCATGATATAGAGAATGCGAGATGCAGCTCTGGGTGCTGCATCAGACGGTTGATGATAGTGCTCTTGCCAGTGCCAGAAGGCGCAGAGAATATAATAAGTTTACCCATTTGTTGAGTTTTGAATTTTGAATTATCTTACAGCGCGTTCAGCACTTGTTCTTTAATCTGTTCGAGTTCGTCCTTCATCTTCACCACGATGTTCTGCATCTCGGCGTTGTTGCTCTTCGAACCAGTAGTGTTGATCTCTCGTCCCATTTCCTGAGCGATAAATCCGAGCTTCTTGCCCTGTCCGTGTCCCTCCAGCATAGTCTCGCGGAAGTACTTCAGGTGGTTGGCAAGACGCTGCTTCTCCTCGCTGATGTCAAGCTTCTCAATGTAGTAGATAAGCTCCTGCTCCAGACGGTTCTTGTCATATTCCACGTCGGGAATCGACTTCAAGCCCTCCACGATGCGAGCACGTATCTTCTCAACGCGAGCCTTCTCGTATGGTTCGATGCTCAGCAATAGCTGTTCGATGTTGTCCACCTTCTCGCCAAACTTCTTCTCAAGTGCGGCACCCTCTTGTGTGCGGAAAGCCACGAGCTTGTCAATAGCCTCGTCCACGGCAGCACGAGCCACCGTCCACTCCTCCTCGTCGAGAGTCTCCATCTCGGTCTTGGCAGTGACATCCGGCATGCGCATCAGTGTGAGAAACCAGTCCTCAGGTTCAGGTATTCCGCAGCGCTGTGCTATAGCCTTAATCTGCTGGCAATAGTTCTCAGCCAAAGCCGCGTTGATGACAGTAGCGTCCGACGCTGCATCCTTCTCAATCCAGATAGCAAAGTCCACCTTGCCACGTAGCACACGCTGCTGTATAGATTGTCTAATCTCCATCTCCTTCTCGCGGTAGAGAGGCGCGATGCGAGTAGACAGGTCGAGACTCTTGCTATTGAGCGACTTAATCTCGACGTTGATTTTCTTTCCGTTGTAGACTGCGACCGATTTGCCGTAGCCCGTCATTGATAATATCATACTGTATATGTTTTTTTATTTTATGCTATAGATGCGTGCCACTGCGGTGGCAACCAATATGCAAAAATACTTATTATTTTCGTAATAAAGAATGATTTGTTGGTATTTGTGCGCTTAAAGTTTAGACAAAATAGTAGACTATCTTGTGTATTATCTTAATTTGTGCTATCTTTGCATCAACATATATGTGATTAGAGACTTGCTGTTAGCCTTAGGGCAGTGTTTTTGTATGCCTTATGCTAAGAGTGTGTAGTCTCGTAAGAAAAGAAAATTGTTTTAGCATGTCGTGTATTTTGAATATTGAGACGAGCACCAATGTGTGCTCTGTAGCCGTCAGCCAAGACGGTGCATGTATTTTCTCTAAGGAAGACCACGAAGGTCCGAATCATGCCGTGAAGCTCGGCACGTTTGTCGACGAGGCGATGTCGTTTGCCGACAGCCACGCCATACCGCTTGATGCGGTGGCTGTGAGCTGCGGACCAGGCTCGTATACAGGTCTGCGCATAGGAGCGTCTATGGCTAAGGGCATCTGCTTCGGCCAGGACCTCAAGTTGCTCAGCGTGCCAACACTCGAACTTATGGCAGTGCCTGTGCTGCTGCGTGAGGAAGTAGAGGAGGGCGCATTGCTCTGCCCCATGCTCGACGCACGCCGCATGGAGGTGTATTCTGCCATCTACGACCGTGCTCTCAAGGAGGTGCGCGGCATACAGGCAGACATCGTTGATGCCGACACCTATCGCGAATATCTCGACCGTCAGCCCGTCTACTTCTTTGGCAATGGCGCCGAGAAGTGCATGGAGGTGATCAATCATCCCAACGCACGCTTCATCAAGGGCGTTGAGCCACTCGCCAAGTGGATGTATCCACTGGCAGAGCGCCGCATAGCACGCGAGGAGTTTGAGGACGTGGCTTATTTCGTGCCCTTCTATCTCAAGGACTTCGTGGCAAAAGAATCAAAAAAATTGCTTTAAATAAAACCAATGAACATATCAGGACTTGATTATAATACACAGCGCGAGCGCCTCATACTGCCCGAATACGGACGTGAGGTGCAGCAGATGGTCGACCATTGTGTCGCGCTGCCCGACCGTGCGCAGCGCCAATGTTGCGCCGAGACCATCATCTCTGTCATGGAGCGCATGACACCGCGCGTGGGCGACAACAACGACTATCGCCACAAGCTATGGGACCATCTGGCGCTGATGAGTGGATTCAAGCTCGACATCGACTATCCATTCGACATCACCGAGGCACAGAAGATGCTTGAGAAACCCAAGCCAATGCCTTATCCCATGAAGCGCATCCCAGTGCGCCACTATGGCAACATGATGTTCGAGGTGTTCGACCTGCTCAAGACTATGCCCGAGGGCCGTGAACGCGACGAGCTGATACGTCTCGCTGCCAACCAGATGAAGCGCGACCTCGTGCAGTGGGGACATGGTTCGAGCGACGACGAGAAGGTGGCATCCGATATAGCAGGATACACTGGCGGCAAGGTGCAGCTCGACCTTGACAACTTCAAGTTTGAGAAGACCGACTTCCGCCACAACGATAAGAAACAACGCAGACGCAAATAATCATAAAGCCTATGGAAACTTTCATTATTGAGGGCGGTCATCCGCTTAGTGGCACCATCACCCCACAGGGAGCTAAGAACGAGGCTCTCGAAGTGATTGCGGCTACACTGCTCACCAGTCAGCCGGTGAGAATCGACAATATACCCGACATTCTTGATGTCAACAACCTCATCCATCTGCTTGAGGACATAGGCGTCAAGGTGACACGCAACTCGCGCAACTCCTACACCTTCCAGGCAGACGAACTCAATCTGGAGTATCTTGCCAGCGACGAGTATGTAGGCAAGTGTGCCGCACTGCGAGGCTCGGTGCTGCTGATGGGTCCGCTGCTCGGACGCTTCGGCAAGGCCACTGTGGCTGAACCAGGAGGCGACAAGATAGGCAGACGCCGTCTCGACACCCACTTCCTCGGATTCAAGTGTCTCGGGGCCAAGTTTATCAACGACGAGGAGCGCAAGGTGTACACCATCGAGGCACGTCATCTCAAGGGAACATACATGCTGCTCGACGAGGCATCGGTCACCGGAACTGCCAATATCATCATGGCAGCCGTGCTTGCCGAAGGCACTACCACTATATACAACGCCGCTTGTGAGCCATACATACAGCAGCTATGCCACATGCTCAATCGCATGGGAGCCAACATCTCGGGCATAGCCTCCAACCTCATCACCATCGTAGGTGTCAAGGAGTTGCATGGTGCCGAGCATCGTGTGCTGCCCGACATGATAGAGGTAGGCTCGTTCATAGGCATGGCAGCAATGGTGGGCGACGGCATCCGCATCAAGGATGTGCAGCTGAAGCACTTGGGCATCATCCCAGACACGTTCCGTCGTCTCGGTGTTAAGCTCAAGGTGGAGGGCGACGACATCATCGTACCCAAGCAGCCCCACTACATCGTCGACTCATTCATCGACGGCACCATCATGACCATAGCCGACGCACCCTGGCCTGGACTCACCCCCGACCTTCTCTCTGTATTCATCGTGGTGGCTACTCAGGCACGCGGTTCGGTGCTCATCCATCAGAAGATGTTCGAGAGTAGACTCTTCTTCGTCGACAAACTCATTGACATGGGAGCACAGATAATACTCTGCGACCCTCACCGCTGCGTCATCGTAGGTCACGACCACAAGAAGCAGCTGCGTGCCGGACGCATGACCAGTCCTGACATTCGCGCAGGCATCGCCCTGCTCATCGCTGCTCTCGGCGCCAAAGGCACAAGCCGCATCGAGAACATCGCACAGATAGACCGCGGATATGAGGACATCGAGGCACGTCTCAACGCCCTGGGAGCAAAGATTAGAAGAGAATAAGAGATGATAAAGAAAGAAACAGTATATAAGATAGGTAAGATAGGCAAGCCTCACGGAGTGTGCGGCGAGGTGTCGTTTCACTTCGACGACGACGTGTTCGACCGCACCGAAGCCGACTATCTAATACTCGACATGGACGGCATTCTGGTGCCATTCTTCATGGACGAGTATCGGTTTAAGACCGACGAGACTGCCCTTGTCACCTTCGCCGACATCGACACACAGGACAAGGCACGCAACTTGACTGGACGCGAGGTGTATTTTCCACGTGAGCACAGTGCCAACGACGACGGCGAACTCTCGTGGGCAGCGATAGTGGGCTATCATGTCGTTGATGCCCAGTCGGGCAAGACGGTGGGCGAGATACGCTCCGTAGACGACTCCACGCTCAACACCCTCTTCGAGATAGTCACCACAAATGGCGACGACATGCTCATCCCGGCAAGCGACGAGCTAATAAGCGATGTCGACACCGAGCAGCGACAGATAACGATGCAGCTGCCCGAAGGACTGCTGGAGTTGTAAAGGTTTGATTAAAATATAATTATGAAAAAACAAATATGTATTCTGGGTTCCACTGGCTCCATCGGAACTCAGGCTCTTGATGTCATTCGGCAGCACAGCGACCGCTACGAGGTGTATTGTCTCACAGCCAACAGTCGCTACGAGATGCTTGCCGAGCAGGCTCGCGAGTTTCACCCGGCAGCCGTAGTCATTGCCAATGAGCAGTGCTATGAGCCGCTTAAGGCTCTGCTCGCCGACTGTCCCGAGGTGAAGGTGTATGCCGGAGCACAGGCTCTCGACGAGATAGTGGAGGCACAACCCATCGACATGGTGCTCACAGCCATGGTGGGATTTGCCGGACTGTCGCCCACCATACACGCCATCAAGGCACGCAAGACTATCTGTCTCGCCAATAAGGAGACCCTCGTTGTGGCTGGCGATCTCATCTGTCGCCTCGCCGCCGAGTATCATGTCAATATCCTGCCCGTCGATAGCGAGCACTCTGCCATATTCCAGAGCATCGTGGGCGAGGGCAACAACGAGATAGAGAAGATATTGCTAACAGCATCGGGCGGTCCGTTCCGCACGTTCACCCTCGACCAAATGCGCACCGTCAAGGCAGCCGACGCCCTGCATCACCCCACATGGGACATGGGTGCCAAGATAACCATCGACTCTGCCTCGATGATGAACAAGGGATTTGAGGTGATAGAAGCTAAGTGGCTCTTCGGTGTTGATGCCGATCGCATCCAGGTGCTCGTCCATCCGCAGTCCATTGTTCATAGTGCAGTGCAGTTTAGCGACGGAGCTGTCAAGGCTCAACTCGGTGTGCCAGACATGCGTCTGCCTATACAGTATGCCTTCTCCTTCCCCGAGCGTCTGCCACTCAATGGCGACCGTCTCAACCTCTTCAGCCAGCCGCTTGAGTTCTTCGAGCCCGACATGGAGAAGTTTGGTTGTCTGCGCATGGCATACGAGTCTATAAAACAAGGTGGCAACATGCCCTGTATCGTCAATGCAGCCAATGAGATAGTCAACGAGGCATTCCGCAAGGACAAGTGCGGATTCCTGGAGATGGGCGAAATCATCGGTGCCACAATGCAGAAGGCGACATTCATCCAGAACCCGACATACGACGACTATATAGCCACGGACGCCGAGGCAAGACGTATAGCGAGCGCGATGCTATAACGAATACACAATCATAATAAAAATAAGAAATGGAAATATTCCTTATCAAGTTGCTGCAGTTCATGCTGGCAATATCTATCCTTGTGTTGCTCCATGAGGGCGGACACTTCTTCTTCTCCAAACTCTTTGGTGTAAGGGTGGAGAAGTTCTATCTGTTCTTCGACCCCTACTTCCACCTCTTCGAGTTCAAGCCCAAGAAGAGCGACACCACATACGGTATAGGCTGGTTGCCACTCGGCGGCTACTGCAAGATATCCGGCATGATAGACGAGTCGTTCGACACCGAGCAGATGAAGAAGCCCGCCGAACCGTGGGAGTTTCGCTCTAAGCCGGCATGGCAGCGACTTCTCATCATGATAGGCGGTGTGCTGGTCAACTTTGTGCTGGCTCTCTTTCTCTATGCCATGTGTCTCTTCACCTGGGGCGACGACTATGTCAAGCCAAAGGACATGCAGCTCGGCATGAAGTTCAACAAGGAAGCCAAGGCTCTCGGATTCCAAGACCGCGACATCCTCGTAGGTACCGACCTCGGCGAGTTCAAGAAGTTTGGCGCCGACATGTATCGCGAAATCGCTGTGGCACAGAAAGCCTTCGTAATCCGCGACGGCAAGCCCGTGACTATTAATATGCCTGGCGACCTCGACCTCCTTGAGATGTTCAAGTCGGTGCCACCATTCATGGCACCATTCATCGAGGCCCGTGTAGACAGCGTTCTCCCCAGTTCGCTCGCCCAGCAGATGGGCATGCGCCGTGGCGACTACATCGTGTCGCTCAATGGCAACAAGATAACATCGCACAATGACTTCCTCAACGAAGTGGGCCGCATAGGCGACATGCTCGCCTACGCCAAGACACACGAGGACAGCCTCAAGGCGCTCACCGTCAATGTAACACTGGCACGCGAGGCAAATGGTCGTCTGTGTACCATCAAGTCGAGTGGTGTGCTCAAGACATCTGACAAGGCAGAGCAGAACCTCAAGTTCGGATTCACCCCCGTCATGCCCAACGACCATGTGACACACATTGAGTATGGATTCTTTGAGAGTTTCCCAGCAGGTGTCAAGTATGGATGGAACGTGCTCGCCGGATATGTGGGCGACATGAAGTACATCTTCTCGGCAGAGGGAGCCAAGTCGCTTGGTGGTTTTGGTGCCATCGGCAGCATGTTCCCCGACGCATGGAACTGGCATAAGTTCTGGCTCATGACAGCCTTCCTCAGTATCATCCTCGCCTTCATGAACATCCTGCCTATCCCGGCACTCGACGGCGGCCATGTACTCTTCCTCCTCTATGAGATGATAACACGCCGCAAACCGTCCGAGAACTTCATGATACGAGCCGAATACATCGGTATAGGAATATTGATGCTGCTAATGATAGTAGCCAACTTGAATGATGTGCTGCGTTGGTTGCACATCATGTAAATGGCGATATGGAGTGATATTCTTTTTTCCCTTCCTTTCTCGCGCAAAGCGCGAGAA
>CAKPST010000017.1 GCA_934183355.1 uncultured Prevotella sp. | reverse complement strand
CTTATAACTCAATAAGTCAATGAATTATAAGTTTTAGCTCCCCTTTGCTCGTTTCTTCTTATTCCTCTGTATACAACACTTGCACCAGAGTCTGTCCTACAGCCTTCAGCACATTGGGGTCGATGTGCTCCATAGTGTCGTTGACGGTGTGCCATGTAGGTCCGAACGAGCTTTGCTGACAGTCGGGATAGAATGCAATGATGTCGATACATGGTATGCCAGCCTTCTCGTTGACAGGAACATGGTCGTCGGTTATCATGCCACCATCCTTCATAGGGAAGAACGAGCCATAACCTATCTGCGACGCTGTGCGCCACACCTTGTTCACTATCTCGTTGGCATATTGCTTAGACACACCCTCCTGATAGAACTTGGCGCCCTCGCCGCCCACCATATCGAGCAGTATGCCATATCGAGCCTCATAGCCCTGCGGCAGATTTTCAGCCCAATATTGCGCTCCAAGAGCCCATGAATCGCCCGAATCAGGAGCCGATGCCCACTGCGGTGTGCCATAATCTTCGGCATCAAAGCATACAAAGTCTACACCAATGTTGAGCGTAGTGTCGTTCTTCAGCAGTCGAGCCAGCTCCAGCATCACCGCCACACCACTCGCCCCATCGTTGGCACCCATCACAGGCTTGCGCCAGTTGACAGAGTCGGGGTCGTTGTCTGCCCACGGACGGCAGTCCCAGTGTGCACATAGCAGAATGCGTGTAGTCTGCTCGGGGCGGAATCGTGCTATGATGTTGCGACTCTTGAGCTTTGTGCCGTCCCAACCCTTGAGCTCGGCATCCTGCGTCTCAACCTTCATGCCATACTCGCCAAACTTAGCCATTATCCATTCGCCACATAGTTCGTGAGCCTTGGAGTTCATAGTGCGCTCGCCAAAGCTGCACTGCTTGGCAGCGAAGGCATAAGCCGAGTCGGCACGGAATGTAGGTCCGACGAGAGCCACTGTGTCAGGCTCTGCCGCCGACTTTGTCGTGTTCTTGCACGAGGCGCATGAGCAAGCTATCGCCACCACTGCCAATGCAAAGAACACTGAGAATATAGTCTTATTCATATCTTTATTCCTAATTGAACCTACTTTAAGCATTAGCCTTAGCCTCATACGCCAACGCATACATGCGTATCTGCTTCACCATAGCCAGCAATCCGTTAGAGCGAGTAGGCGACAGATGGTCCTTGAGTCCGATGCGGTCGATGAAATACAAATCGGCATCAAGAATCTCGCGTGGTGTATGTCCGCTTATCACCTGTATAAGCAGGGCGATGATGCCCTTGACGATAAGAGCGTCGCTGTCAGCAGTGAACACCAGGAGTCCGTCGTCGGTCATGTCGCACTGCACCCACACACGACTCTGACAACCGTCGATGAGGTTTTGTTCGGTCTTATACTTGTCGTCAAGCGGCTCAAGTTCACCGCCGAGGTCAATCAGCAACTGGTACTTGTCCATCCAGTCGGTGAAGTCCTGAAACTGTTCAATGACTTCGTCTTGTGCTTCGTTTATTGTCATAATCCTAAGCCTTATGCTTCTTTTCTATCTATTCTGTCTATTTACTTTTCCACTTTCTCCAACTTAAACAGCTTGTCGCTCGGACGTATCTTGCCTGGCACACGGAACGACACATGCTGTCCCTTGTGTGCTGTCTCCACGGGGTTGAGTTCATAGCGAATCTCGTCCACGTCGACATACATCACACCCGTTGTCGGACCAGTGATGAGCAGCTTGTCGCCCACGTTGAACTCGGCAGCCTCACATGTGAATTCAGCCACGCCAAGCTTAGAGAAATACTTGACACCACGACCCACATACACCTTCTTCTCGGTAGCATTTGAGCCATAATTGCTATTCCACTCGCCCAGAGTCTGACCCTGATAGTAGCCATCCCAGAATCCGCGGTTGAACACAGTGGCAAGACGCTCGTCCCACTCGTCCTTCTTCTCGTCGGTGAATGTGCCCTCCAATACAGCGGCAATAGCCTCCTTGTAGCACTTCACTACATTATATACATACTCTGCGCCACGTGCACGACCCTCTATCTTGAACACACGCACACCCGAGCGCATCATGCGGTCGATGAAGCGTATGGTCTTAAGGTCCTTCGGCGACATGATATACTTGTTGTCCACCTCAAGCTGTGTGCCAGTCTCGTTGTCGGTGACCGAGTACGAGCGACGACATATCTGCATGCACTCGCCACGATTGGCAGAGCGTCCGGTGTTCATCAAACTCATGTAGCACTTGCCACTCACCGCCATGCACAATGCTCCATGACAGAACATCTCTATGCGCACCAACTCGCCCTTCGGACCGCGTATCTGCTGCTTCTCTATCTGCTCGAAGATGTAAGCCACCTGGTCCATGTTCAGCTCACGTGCCAGCACCACCACATCGGCAAACTGTGCATAGAACTTCAGAGCCTCAGCATTGCTGATGTTGAGCTGTGTCGAGAGGTGAACCTCCACACCCACCTGACGGCAATAGGTCATCACCGCCACATCCGAAGCGATGACAGCCGAAATCTTAGCCTCTTTGGCAGCGTCAATAATCTGACGCATCAGCTCTACATCCTCGTCATAGATGATGGTGTTCACCGTCAAGTAGCTCTTCATACCATGCTCGGTGCATGTAGCCGCTATCTCGCGGAGGTCGTCGATGGTGAAATGATTGGCAGAGTGAGAGCGCATATTGAGCTGTTCGACACCAAAGTAGATGCTGTCGGCACCTGCCTGTATAGCTGCCTGAAGGCTCTCACGTGAGCCTACGGGCGCCATTATCTCGTAGTCTTGTATGGTTGTATTATTCATAATGTGCAAAATTACTCAAATTAAGCCACATTAGCCACGCTAAATGTCGTTTTTTATTAGAAAATAGCGTAACTTTGCATAAACCACATTAAATCACATTTAATATAAACAATATCAACTTATGGAAAAGACATTAATTCTTTTGAAACCATGTACAGTGCAGCGCCGCCTCATCGGCGAAGTTATCAACCGCTTGGAGCGCAAGGGTCTGCGTATTGTGGGCTTGAAGATGATGCAGCTCGACGACGCTATTCTCAACGAGCACTACGCTCACCTCGTCGACCGTCCATTCTTCCCATGGCTCACAGCCTCGATGAAGTCGGCTCCAGTTGTGGCAATGTGTGTTGAGGGCAATTCGGCAGTGACCGTAGTTCGCAACATCGTAGGTGCTACCAACGGACGCAAGGCTGCCCCAGGCACCATCCGCGGCGACTATTCGATGAGTGGTCAGGAGAACATCATCCATGCCTCTGACTCTGTAGAGACAGCCGAGATAGAGATGAAGCGCTTCTTCCGTGAGGGCGAGATATTCGAGTATCCCGATCCGTTGCACGACTTCTTCTATGCTCCCGACGGAGACTAAAAACAACAATAATAATGGAAAAAGTAATCATTAACAGTTATCACGAGTTTGCCGCATTACTCGGCAAGAACATCGGAGTGTCCGACTACGTAGAGCTGTCGCAGGAACGCATCAACCAGTTTGCTGATGCCACCCTCGACCATCAGTGGATACACGTCGACCCAGAGCGTGCGGCTACAGACAGCCCATTCAAGTCGACCATCGCTCACGGCTATCTGACACTCTCTATGCTGCCCTATCTGTGGGGACAAATCATCGAGGTGAAAAATCTCAAGATGATGGTCAACTACGGCATGGACAAGATGAAGTTCGGACAGGCTGTGAAGTCGGGTGAGCACGTGCGCCTCGTTGCCGACCTCTATGCCATCGAGAACCTCCGCGGCATTGCCAAGGTGCAGATTAAGTTTGCCATCGAAATCAAGGAGTCGCCCAAGAAGGCGCTCACCGGCATCGCAACATTCCTCTACTACTTCGAGTAGTAAGTGGCTATATAGAGATGTAAGGGTGTGTCAAATGGAAGTTTAATTCCATTTTGGCACACCCTTTTTGTGTTTTTATGCACTTCACCACAATATTTTACGTAACTTTGCATACGCAAACATCACTATATATATAAGTATGGTACTCAATTACATTTGGATAGCCTTCTTCCTCATCGCATTCGCGATAGCCCTCGTGCGCCTCGTCTTCATGGGCGACACCGAGGTGTTTCCGGCTATCATCAATTCTACATTCGACACGTCAAAGACAGCCTTCGAGATTTCGCTCGGACTCACAGGCGTGCTCTCGCTCTGGCTCGGCATAATGAAGATTGGCGAGAAGGGCGGTGTTGTCAATGCCGTGGCTCGGGTGCTGTCGCCCGTATTCACACGCCTCTTTCCCGACATTCCGAAGGGACATCCCGTCACCGGAAGCATCTTTATGAACGTGGCTGCCAATATGCTTGGTCTCGACAACGCTGCCACGCCACTCGGACTGAAGGCTATGGAGCAGCTACAAGAGCTCAATCCCAAGAAGGACACAGCCACCAACCCTATGATTATGTTCCTCGTGCTCAACACTTCAGGACTGACGCTCATCCCCGTGAGCATCATGGTGTATCGCGCACAGATGGGGGCAGCTCAACCTACGGACATCTTCGTACCCATACTCCTTGCCACATTCTTCTCGACAGTGGCTGGCATCGTCGTCACATCGCTCTATCAGCGCATCAATCTCATCAACCGCACCATGCTCCTCACGCTCGGTGGCATGTCGCTACTCGTGGCAGGCATCATCTGGGGATTCTCGCAAATGGACAAGACACAGATGAATGTGGTGAGCACTTCGGTGGCAAACATATTGCTGATGCTCATCATCGTCATGTTCATACTTGCAGGCATGCGCCGCAAGGTCAACGTGTACGACGCATTCATCGAGGGTGCCAAGGACGGATTCACGACGGCTGTCAGAATCATCCCCTACCTCGTGGCAATACTCGTGGGCATCGGTGTGTTTCGTGCCTCGGGAGCAATGGACATGCTCATCGATGCCATCAAGTGGCTCGTGGCTGCACTCGGTGGCAACACCGACTTTGTAGGAGCATTGCCCACGGCTCTGATGAAGCCGCTGTCGGGCAGCGGAGCACGTGGCATGATGGTGGACGCCATGACCACCTATGGCGCCGACTCGTTTGTGGGTCGACTTGCATGCGTGTTCCAGGGTTCCACCGACACCACATTCTACATCCTCGCCGTCTACTTCGGCAGTGTTGGTGTGCGCTACACACGCCATGCCGTAGCTTGCGGTCTGCTTGCCGACCTTGCGGGAGTGGTGGCGGCAATAGCGATATGCTACATGTTCTTTTAAGAGTAAAAGATATTTCCTATGAACCAAAATCCTTTAAGTAAGCCTACAAATCAGCCTGACAGTTACAAAACGTTACTCGTCTTCCGCAAGTCGGAGTGTGTTTACGACATAACATTCTACTTCGTTAGTAGGTTTCTTGACCGCAGTCACGACCGCACGGTTGACCAAATGCAGCAGGCTGCACGCTCTGGCAAGCAAAACATTGTCGAGGGTTACAGCGATGCAGAAGGCTCGACGGAGATAGAACATAAGCTAACAGTTATTGCCAAGGGCAGTCTTGAAGAACTCAAGGAAGACTACAAAGACTATCTGCGCAACCATGGTCTTGAGATATGGGGACCGCAGCACCCTAAATACCGAATGGCGCAGCCTCTGTGCCGGCGTGCCAACGACAGCGCTTGGTACCGGCGACAGATTGAAGGACGCTGCCCAGAGGAGATAGCCAACATCGCCCTTATCGTAATACACCAAACTCTCGCCATGCTCCGTGGACTTATCGACTACCAGAACCGCAAGTTCTTGGCAGAAGGAGGGGTGAAGGAACAGAGGTATAAGGCAAGGGTGGACTGGAGAAACGGAAAGAGGTAGATAGATAAGGTAGGGGTGGTAAGGGTGGTAAGGGTGGTAGGTAGTGTAGGTGGGGTAGGTAGTGGCTAACGCCACTTTAATCTACTGAACCTACCCCACCTACCAAACCTACACTACCTACCCCACCTACCCCACACAACAAATAACAACAACCAATCAATTAAATTATGGCAAATTTAAAATCTCTTGCAAAAGACACCGCCATCTACGGTCTTAGCAGCATAGCCGGCCGTTTTATCAATTATCTGCTGGTGCCAATCCAAACGACAGCATTCGCCGCAAGCGGTGGACAATATGGTGTCGTCACCAATATTTATGCCTATACAGCATTGCTGCTCGTAATACTGACATACGGCATGGAGACCACCTTCTTCCGATATGTCAACAAGACAGAAGAGAATCCGCAGACCGTCTATTCTACCGTGCTTATCTCGGTAGGCTCTACAGCGGCTATGTTCGTAGCACTCGTATTTGCGTTCTTGCCGCAGATAGCCACGTTCATGAAATATCCCGACCACCAGAGTTGGGTGGCTGTGATGTTTGTGTGTGTTGCCATCGATGCCTTCAAGTGCATACCATTTGCCTATCTGCGCTATCAGAAGAAGGCACTAAAGTTTGCCGCGCTGCAACTGGTGAACATCGTGCTCAACATCGTGCTCAATCTGATGTACCTCATTGTGTTGCCTGCCATGAAGCTCAACCCCTTCGGACTGTACGACGAGCACTTCACGGTAGACGTTGGTATGGTGTTCTATATCAACCTCGTATGTACGGCAGTTGTGCTGATATGCTTCTGGCGTGAACTTACTGGCTTCCGTTGGCGTTTTGACACCCAACTATGGCGACGCATGCTGCGCTATGCTTGGCCGTTGCTCGTGCTCGGCATTGCAGGCATATTAAATCAGACTCTCGACAAGATTATCTTCCCATATCTATACGACGGAACCGACGAGAAGACACAGCTCGGCATCTATGGTGCTGCCACCAAGATTGCAATGATTATGGCTATGATTACACAGGCATTCCGCTATGCATACGAGCCGTTCGTCTTCGGCAAAGCTAAGGACAAGGACAACCGCGACACATACGCCAAGGCGATGAAGTTCTTCATCATCTTCACATTGTTGGCATTCCTCGTAGTCATAGCCTACCTCGACATCCTGCGCTTCATCATACCTAATGAGAGCTACTGGCCAGGACTGCGTGTCGTACCTATCGTTATGGCTGCAGAAATCATGATGGGCATCTATTTCAACCTCTCGTTCTGGTATAAACTCATCGACAAGACCATATATGGTGCTTGGTTCTCTGGAGCAGGCTGCCTTGTGCTCGTGCTTGTCAACGTGCTGTTTGTGCCTAAATATAGCTACATGGCTTGCGCTTGGGGCGGCGTTGCTGGCTACGCCACCGCCATGACCCTCTCCTACATCGTGGGTCAGAAGAAGTATCCCATCAACTATCCACTCAAGTCGATAGGCGTATACGTAGCCATCACCGCCCTCTTCTATGTGTGCATGAACCTCGCCAACGAGCACTTGCCACAGCTGTGGGCGCTCGCCGTCAACACCCTGCTCATCATCATGTTCGTGGCACACATCGTCTATCACGACATGCCGCTGAAGGGACTGCCGGTTGTGGGGAAATATTTCAAGTAATGTGAAACATCAATAATCAAACATTTATAAATCAACAATGAACAAAAAGAATCTACTTCTCGCAGCTGCCATGCTATTGCCTGGCGCTGCCGCCCATGCCGACGAAGGCATGTGGACGCTCTACAATCTGCCTACTGCAGTTTACGAGCAGATGAAGGGCTATGGTTTCTCGGCTCCTTATGAGAAACTCTATCAGGCTGACGACGCCATCATGAAGTCGGTAGTCAACTTCTCGGGCTACTGCTCGGGTGTGGTAGTGTCGCCCGACGGACTTGTCTTCACCAACCACCACTGTGGTTTTGAGGCTATCCGTTCGCACTCTACCGTGGAGCACGACTACATGCTCAATGGTTTCTATGCCAAGACCTATGCCGACGAGTTGCCCAACGAGGGAATGTTCGTGAGCTTCATGGTGGAGCAGAAGGACATCACTCCCGAACTGGAGAAGCGCGGCATCAAGGAGATGAACAATGAGCAGCGCGAGAAATTGCTCGACCAGGTGGAGAACGAGATGATTAAGGAGGTACATGCCAAGGACCCAAGCCTCGACCTCGAAATCAAACCATTCTACGAGGGCAATAAGTATTATGCCACTACCTACCGCACATTCAACGACCTGCGTCTGGTGTTCACCATCCCGAAGTCGATGGGTAAGTTCGGTGGCGAGACCGACAACTGGATGTGGCCGCGCCAGACTTGCGACTACTCTGTATTCCGCATCTATGCCGACCCGAAGACCAACGGACCTGCTGCCTACTCTAAAGACAACGTGCCTTACCACCCGCAGCACTGGACCAAGGTGTCGATGGACGGATACAAGGAGGGCGACTTCGCCATGACCATCGGCTATCCTGGCTCTACCGAGCGCTATCTCTCAAGCTATGGCATACGCCAGATGCGCGACGCCGAGAACGAGCCACGTGCACAGATACGCGGTGTCAAGCAGCAGGTGATGATCAAGCACATGCGTGCCGACGAGGGTGTGCGCATCAAGTATGACTCTAAGTATGCTCAGAGCTCTAACTACTGGAAGAACTCTATCGGCATGAACAAGTGTATCGACTCTGTGGGCATCATCCGCCAGAAGGCCGACTTCGAGGACCGCATCATGGCATATCAGAAGTGGACTGGCTATCTCAAGGGCAAGCTCGACTTCGACAAGATGGCTCAGCTCTACGCCAAGCAGTTCGACTTGACCAAGGAGTTTATGGCTCTGCGCGAGACATTCGGTCGCACTTCAGAGTTCAACTCACGTGCCGTTCGTCTTGCCGGAATGGTTCCTGCCAAGAACAGCAAGGCTGCCAAGAAGGGCAAGAGTACATTCACATTCGAGAACAACAGCGCTGAGTGGGACGAGGCTCTCGACAAGGACGTGCAGGCTGCTCTCATCGACAACTTCCGCAAGTATGTGGCTGCCGACCAGCTCCCAGCTTTCTACAAGACCATCGAGGAGAAGTTTGGTGGCGATGCTCACAAGTATGTCGACTGGCTCTACGCCACATCTATCGTGATGAAGAGTGGCAAAAAGATTACGCTCACCGAGAAGGCTCTCGCCAACGACCCTGGCTATCAGTATGGCAAGCAGCTCAACGACTTGATGAACAAGTGCAGCCATGAGCTTGTGCCTCTGCGCGAGGCTATCGCCGACCAGGAGCGCTATCTCTGCGACGCCAAGGTGCGCATGGAGCAGGAACTGCCCCACTACTCTGACGCCAACTTCACGATGCGTCTCTCTTACGGTCAGGTGGGTGGCTATCTGCTCGGTGGCAATCCTTCGGGCTACTACACCGAGGCATCTTCTATCGTCCGCAAGATGGAGTCGGGCGAGAAGGGCACCATCGACTACCAGGCTGAGCCTATCATGAAGCAGCTCCTCTCTGCCAAGGACTTCGGCAAGTACACCGACAAGACCACTGGCGACATGCACCTCTGCTTCCTCACCAGCAACGACATCACTGGCGGCAACTCAGGTTCGCCGATGTTCGACGGCAAGGGCAACCTCATCGGTCTCGCCTTTGACGGCAACTGGGACTCACTCTCTGGCGACATCTGGTTTGACAAGCGTCTGGCTCGCACCATCGGTGTGGACATCCGCTACGTACTCTTCCTCATGGACAAGTGGGGACATGCCGACCGTCTGCTCAAGGAGATGGGTGTAGAATAAATATATTGAATTTGTAAAGAGCGAAAAAGACCGTAAGTTCTTGAAGTCGTTCAGAGCACGTCACGAATAACTTATACACATAATAATCCCCCTCGTTCGGCAAAGCTGAGCGAGGGGGTATTTCTATATTATGAAGCAATTATCAATATATGACGTTTCATAATGTACATTTTATTGATTATATGCAAAGTTACTAATAATCAGCAATATACACAAGTGAAACACATTTTTATGAACGTTCAACCGCTGCATTTATACATTTTTATGAACGTTCAACCGCTACATTTTTACATTTTTATGAACGTTCAAATATCATCACATCTTATTTTTATATCTATTAATTGGCAAAGATTTTTGGTTCATCAGATATTTGGAGTGATACAAAATATATTTAGATTTGCTAACCAATAGTGTTCGCCACATTCTGCGACACAACATGGTGTTGTGAATCTATTCCACCTAAGTTAACAAACTGCAATATTATTACTTTTTTCATTTTTCTACTGCAATCTGCAATTATTGGCAATATTATGCCGTAAAACACTGATACATAGAGAATTACAGAATTGCAGTAGGGCTTGCAGATGGAGTGGCTACTGCAATGTAGATATGTAAAGCGTTTCAGTAACACTTTTCCTGCATTGTAAAGTTATTCAGTAAGGGACTTAATTGAGAGTGAAGTAATTTAGTAAAACAACAAGAAAAGTGTAAAGTAAAATCTGTTAAAGTCACAAACAAGCCTTACTTGCATTGCAAACAAGCCTTACTTACATTGCAAACAAGCCTTACTTGCATTGCAAACAAGCCTTACTTGCAATGCAAACGAGCCTTGTTTGCAATGCTAACTGGGCTTGTTTGGTAGATGGAATTGTAAAAATGGTAGATGGGATGGTATATTTCGCTAAATATCGGAAATGTGCCATCCCATCAAACTTATTGGTTTTCAATGTTTTACATCTGAAAAATGCTGCTTTATGGCAGATGGTAGATGAAAACGCAAAACTATTTTATTGTTGTTCCACAATCAGTGTCTCCCAAGCAGTCGGCTTTGGTTATCACCACTTTCTCTACTCCAGCCTCTACAGCGGCGAGGGCGTTCTCTATCTTCGGGAGCATACCTCCTGATATTGTTCCGTCGGCGGTGAGGCGCTGGAAGTCGGAGCGTGTGATGACAGGGATGACGCTTGTGTCGTCATCGGGATTGCTGAGCACACCAGGCTTCTCAAAACAGTAGACAAGTGTAACGTCGAAGAGGGCTGCAAGTGCGCGTGCTGTCTCCGAGGCTATCGTGTCGGCATTGGTGTTGAGCATGGTGCCCGCACCGTCGTGTGTTAGTGGAGCGAGAACGGGAGTCATTCCTGCATCTACGAGAGTCTTGAGGCGCTGAGCGTTCACCTTGTCGACGTCGCCCACAAATCCGAAGTCGACCCCATCCTTGAGTGGTCGCCTGTGCGAGCGTATCACGTCCATGTCGGCACCCGTCAGTCCGATGGCGTTGATGCCAAGCGACTGTAGTTGAGCCACAATATTCTTGTTGACGAGTCCGCCATAGACCATCGTCACTACCTCAAGCATCTGTGCGTCGGTGATGCGGCGTCCGCCCACCATCTTGCTCTCAATGCCAAGTTCTGCCGCCACCTTTGTGGCGCGGCGTCCGCCTCCGTGCACCAGCACCTTGGCTCCTTCTATCTTCTTGAATCCCTCAAGAAGAGCTGCAAGCTGTGCCGAATCCTCGACAACGGCACCGCCAACTTTGACTACTGTGATTTTCATAAGCTTTTCTTATTCCAAATAAGTATATCCGTAGAGTCCCGAACGATAGTTGCTCAAGAACTCTTTGCCCTCTTCGAGCGAAATCTTGCCAGCCTTGACACTCTTGGTCACCCATATCTCAAGCTGACGAACCAGCTTCTTGGGGTTGTACTGCACATAGTCGAGCACCTCCTCTACGGTCTCGCCGTCGAATATCTGGTCGATATGATAGGCGCCGTCCTTGACTGAGATGTGCACAGCATTGGTGTCGCCGAAGAGATTATGCATGTCGCCGAGAATCTCCTGATAGGCACCCACGAGGAAGACGCCGAGATAGTAGTCCTCGTTCTTCTTGATGGGATGTACGGGCAGCACATGTGTAGCCTGACGATTGGTCACGAAGTTGGCTATCTTGCCGTCCGAGTCGCATGTGATGTCTTGCAGAGTGGCGTTGCGTGTAGGACGCTCGTCGAGGCGCTGTATAGGCACGATGGGGAATAGCTGGTCGATAGCCCATGCGTCGGGCAGCGACTGGAAGAGCGAGAAGTTGCAGAAATACTTGTCTGCCAACAGCTTGTCGAGTCCGCGCAGCTCCTCGGGAGTGTGCTTCAGCGTCTTTGCCATGCTATTGACCTCGCGACAAACGCTCCAGTACATGCTCTCTATCTCGGCACGTGTGCGTAGGTCGACGATGCCGTGCGAGAAGAGGTCGAGCGCCTCCTCGCGTATCTGCTCGGCATCGTGCCAGTCCTCAAGCATGGTGCGTGTGTTGAGGTTGTCCCAGATGTCGTATAGATCCTTGACGAGTTGGTGGTCGCCGTCGGATGGTTCAAACTCCTCGCGCATCTCGGGCAGCGACGTTGTCTCAAGCACATCAATGACAAGCACGGAGTGATGGGCAGAGAGCGAGCGTCCACTCTCGGTGATGAGGTTGGGGTGAGCAATGCCATTCTTGTCGGCAGCGTCGACGAAGGTGTATACACAGTCGTTGACATACTCCTGAATGGAGTAGTTGACCGAGCTTTCGGAACTTGACGAGCGTGTGCCGTCGTAGTCGACACCAAGACCGCCACCACAGTCGACAAAGTCGATGTTGTAGCCCAACTTATGCAGCTGTATATAGAAGTTGGCTGCCTCACGCAAGGCTGTTTGTATGCGTCGTATCTTGGTTATCTGCGAGCCAATGTGGAAGTGGATGAGTCGCACGCAGTCGTGCAGTCCCTTCTCGTCGAGTATTTGCAGCGCCTGTAGCAGTTCGGACGAACGGAGTCCAAACTTAGATGCGTCGCCCCCACTCTCCTGCCACTTGCCTGAGCCAGACGATGCGAGCTTGATGCGAATGCCGATGTTAGGACGCACGCCCAGCTTCTTGGCAGCAGCGGCAATGAGTCCTATCTCGTTCATCTTCTCTACAACGAGGAATATGCGCTTGCCCATCTTCTGTGCGAGCAGCGCCAGCTCTATGTAGCTCTGGTCCTTGTAGCCGTTGCACACGATGATGGAGTCGCTCTGACACTGTACGGCGATGACGGCATGTAGCTCAGGTTTGGAGCCACACTCCAGTCCAAGGTTGAACTTGCGTCCGTGCGAAATAATCTCCTCCACCACGGGCTGCATCTGGTTCACCTTGATGGGATAGACGATGAAGTTCTCGCCCTTGTAGTTGTATTCCTCGGCAGCCTTCTTGAAGCAGCTTGATGTCTTCTCGATGCGATTGTCGAGAATGTCAGGGAAACGCAGCAGCACTGGCGGCGTGACGTCGCGCAGCTGCAACTCGTCCATAACATCGCGCAGGTCAATCTGCACGTTGTCCTTGCAAGGCGACACATACATGTCGCCACGATTGTTGACACCGAAGTAGGAAGTTCCCCAACCGTTGATGTTGTAGAGCTCGCGTGAGTCGTCAATGGTCCATTTCTTCATTTCTTAGTTTTCTGAGTTTTGAATTTTGTATACCTAATTCAACATTTTAATAAGTTTATCTACTGTCACATTTATCTTGTCGTGATTGTCAAGCACGTTGACATCCAGTGTGTATTGTGCTTTGGAGTAGAACTGCTCGCGATAGGCAAGCTGTTCGATGATGAATTCCTCTACCTGCTCTGGGGTCTTGTTGAGCAGCAGCGGACGCACCGACTTGCCCATCTTGAGATGCTCGTAGAGCACGTTGGGCGAAGCCTTGAGATAGACCACCTTTCCCTGACGGTTCATGTAGTCGATGTTGTCGAAGAAGCACGGTGTGCCGCCTCCACACGAGAGCACCACGTTCTCGAACTCAGCCACCTCGTGCAGCATATTGTGCTCGATGCGGCGGAATCCCTCTTCGCCTTCTTCGTCAAATATCTGCTTGACGGTGCGGCGCATACGTGTCTCTATGTACCAGTCGAGGTCGTAGAAGGTGATGCCAAGAGCCTTGGCGAGTGCCTTGCCGACCGTTGTCTTTCCGGCTCCCATGTAGCCAATGAGGATGATTCGTGTCATAAAATCAGTTGAGAGTTGAGAGTTGAAAGTTGAGAGTTGAGAGTTGAGAATTGAGAGTTGAGAATTGAGAATTTAGAATTTAGAATTTAGAGTTGAGAATTGAAGCTTTCAACTCTCAACTTTCAACTCTCAACTTTCAACTCTCAACTCTCAACTCTCAACTCTCAACTCTCAACTATATTATTTATTTCTTAGCTGCTCCTCTCTTCTTCGGAGCTGGTGGGTTGTTGACGATGTCGATGCACTGCTGATAGGTGAGTTCGGCAGCTGTGGCGTGCAGTTCGCGTGGAATGCGATAGTTCTTGCCGTCGTATGCGATGTATGGGCCGTAGCGACCGTTGAGCACCTCAAGCTTGGGGTCTTCCTCAAATGCCTTGAGATGGCGCTCCTGCTCAGCCTTGCGCTTGTCCTCTATCAGTTCTATGGCACGTTCGAGAGTTATCGACATTGGGTCCTCGTCCTTAGGGATGGATGTGTACTTCTTGTCGTGCAGCACGTATGGTCCGAAGCGTCCGGCTCCGATGGTGACTGTCTTGCCCTCAAATTCGCCCACTGTACGTGGAAGTTTGAAGAGTTCGAGAGCCTCGTCGAGAGTTATCGACTCCATGCTCTTGTCGGCAGGCAGCTGTGCAAAGCGTGGCTTCTCCTCGTCGTCGGCTGTGCCTATCTGCACCACTGGACCGTAGCGACCAATCTTGACGAAGACGGGATGACCCGACTTTGGGTCGTCGCCCAGCAAACGTTCACCTGCCTTGTGCTCCGAACGAGCGTTCATCACCTTGTCGACAGTAGGCTCAAACTCGTTGTCGAAATTGCGCATCATGTCAGTCCACTCCTCCTTGCCGTCGGCTATGAGGTCGAACTGCTGCTCCACCTTGGCGGTGAAGTTGTAGTCCATGATAGACGGGAAGTTGTCCATGAGGAAGTCGTTCACAACGATGCCTATGTCTGTAGGCAGAAGTTTGCCCTTCTCGTTGCCAGTGAGTTCCACCTTGCGTGTCGGAGTGATCTTGATGCCACGCAGAGAGTCGATGACATATGGGCGCTCCTCGCCCTTCTTGTCGCCCTTCTGCACGTATTCGCGCTGCTGTATGGTGGAGATGGTTGGGGCATATGTAGACGGACGACCGATGCCAAGCTCCTCAAGTTTGTGTACGAGGCTTGCCTCGGTGTAGCGTGCAGGACCCTGCGAATAGCGCTCGGTAGAGGTTATCTCGCGGCGTGTCAGCACATCACCCTCCTTGATGACGGGCAAATTGCGTCCAAACTCGTCGTCGGCAACAGTCTCGTCGTCGGTAGACTCGTGGTAGACCTTGAGGAAACCCTCAAACTTCACTACCTCGCCATTAGCCACGAAGTGCTCTGAGGCGTTGCTCATGGCTATGCTGACGGTGGTCTTCTCTATCTGAGCCTCAGCCATCTGGCTCGCAGTGGTGCGCTTCCAGATGAGGTCGTAGAGTCGGCGCTCCTGGGCAGTGCCCTCGATGGTGGTGTTGCTCATGTATGTGGGTCGGATAGCCTCGTGAGCCTCCTGTGCACCCTTGGAGTGGGTGTGGAAGTTGCGTGTAGAACTATACTCCTCGCCGTAGAGTTTGTCTATCTCCTTCTTGGCTGCGCCAAGACATAGCTTAGAGAGGTTGACACTGTCGGTACGCATGTATGTGATAAGACCGTTCTCGTAGAGTCGCTGTGCCACCATCATGGTCTGCGACACAGAGAAACCGAGCTTGCGTGCTGCCTCCTGCTGCAATGTAGACGTAGTGAACGGTGGCGCTGGCATACGCTTCAGCGGACGCTTGGTGACGTTGTCTACGCTGAACTCAGCATTCTTGCATAGTTCGAGGAAGGCTATGGCATCGTCGTGATTGCTGAATCGCTTGTCAAGTTCTGCCTTCACCTCCGACTGTGAGCCGTCGGCATTGGTAATGGCGAAGATGGCGTTGATGCGATAGTAAGGCTCGCTCTTGAACTGCTGTATCTCGCGCTCGCGCTCCACGATGAGTCGCACAGCCACCGACTGCACACGACCAGCCGACAGAGCCGGTTTCACCTTGCGCCAGAGCACTGGCGAGAGCTTGAAGCCCACGATGCGGTCGAGCACACGGCGTGCCTGCTGGGCGTTGACAAGATTCATGTCAAGGTGTCGCGGAGAGGCGATGGCAGCGAGGATGGCAGGCTTAGTGATTTCGTGGAATACGATGCGATTGGTAGACGCCTCGTCAAGTCCGAGCACTTCGCAAAGGTGCCATGAGATGGCTTCTCCTTCGCGGTCCTCATCGGATGCGAGCCACACCTTGTGTGCCTTCTTAGCGCTTTCCTTGAGTTTCTTTACGAGTTCTTCCTTGTCCTTAGGAATGACGTAGTCGGGTTGGAGTGTATCTTTGTCAATGCTGAGTTCCTTCTTCTTCAGGTCGCGTATATGACCATAGGACGACATCACTTTGAAGTCGTCACCCAAGAATTTCTCAATTGTCTTAGCCTTTGCAGGGCTCTCGACGATTACTAAGTTTTCTTGCATGATATTGCTTTGTGTTCTTTAATTTGGGCGCAAAAGTAAGAAAATTTTTACGTATACATTATTATATACGAAAATTTTAGGTTTTATTAAAAAGATGGCAGTTTGCATTCTTTCATAAAAACTTTGCTTTAATAGCTAAAAATCAGTAAATTTGCATAAACATATAGGTATTTTTTTAAACCATCAGCTATGACTCCAAAACTCTATCCATTAGGCATACAAACATTTGAGATAGTAAGAGAAGAGAATCGTCTATATATAGACAAGACGGAATACATCTATCGCATGACGCATAGCGATTCATCATACGTATTCCTAAGCCGACCGCGCCGTTTTGGCAAGTCGTTGCTCACTTCTACCTTGAAAAGCTATTTTGAGGGGAAAAAGGGTCTTTTTGAAGGATTGGCCATTGAGAAATTGGAGAAAGAATGGAAACAATATCCCATTCTACACTTTAGTATGGCTGGTGGCAAGCACATGGAAAAAGCTGCCTTGGAGCGTTATCTTGACCAAATGCTGACGTTGGAAGAGCAAGTGTGGGGTATTGACAATCCTGCTGTTGATGCTAACAACCGATTTGCAAACCTCATCAGAACTGCATACAAAAAGACAGGCAAGAGGGTTGTTGTACTCATTGACGAATACGATGCTCCATTGCTCGACGTTGTGCATGAAGACGAACATTTGGGCGAGCTACGCCACGTGATGCGCAATTTCTATAGTCCACTGAAAGATGCCGACCCTTACCTACGCTTTGTATTTATCACTGGCATTACTAAATTCTCACAAGTAAGCATTTTCAGCGAATTGAACAACATCAACAATATAAGTATGCTGCCCGAATATGCCGCACTATGTGGCATCACCTTGGAGGAAATAGAGACACAGATGCATGTGGATGTGGAATATCTTGGCAAACGACTAGACAAAACCTACGAGGAAACAATGGAGGCATTGCGTCGCAACTATGACGGCTACCACTTCACATGGCCTTCGCCCGACGTATTCAATCCGTTCAGCTTGTTGGCGGCATTGTCCAATGGTAATCTGGATTCATATTGGTTCTCGACTGGCACACCAACTTATTTGTTGGAGATGATGAAGAAGTTTGATACACTTCCTTCAGACATACGACGAATTGAAGCTAACAAGGACGAATTTGACGCACCTACCGAGAATATGACATCTCTCACACCTCTGCTTTATCAAAGTGGCTATCTCACTATCAAAGACTATGACAAGGATTTTGAGTTCTATACATTGGAAATGCCAAACAATGAGGTGAAGACTGGACTGACTAGAGCATTAGTTCCGCATTATGTATCGACCAATACTATTGCCACCACCAATACAGCACGACGATTGGCAATGTGCCTGAGTAAGGATGATATGAATGGCGCTATGCAGTTGTTACAAGACTTTCTTGCAACTATCCCCTACTGCAATGTGAAGAACTATGAGGGGCATTATCAGCAGATGCTATTTGTTATATTCTCACTACTCACACCTTATATGGTGGATGTGGAGGTGCATACACCTAAAGGACGCATAGACATGGTGATAATGACTAAGACACGTATATTCATTATAGAACTAAAGCTCAACCATGACGCTCAAACTGCTATGCACCAAATAAACTTAAAGGATTATCGCAAACGTTTCTCACTCAGCACTTTGCCCGTGACTAAAGTGGGTGTCAACTTTGACAGCGAGAAGGGCAACATAACGGATTGGGTGACGGAATAGACGACTATATCCCTATGGCTTCAACCTCCTGCACTTGCTCTATGCGAAACCATCGGTCGCCAGAAATGACAACCTTGCGAGCAAACTGCGGAGTGAAACGGCAAAAGGCTTGCTCGTCCATCTCGCCAGTACAGATGTAGGTGAGATTGCCGATGTGAATGATTTCGCCTCGACGACAACCACGAAGCGTAACACGGACAAAACCGTAGAAGCCAGGAGAGAAGTCGTAGACCACTTGCTTAGGTTCGGGGTCGAAATAGCGAGGACGGTGTATGGAATGAGTGCGTATACTATTGTCGGTCAATATGTTATAGTCTTTAGAACGATAGCCATAAATGCTCTCTGAGGCTATGCCATAATCGGTGACTACATCAGTATCGAACGCTGCAACGCCGACTACCGGATGCCATGACGGCATCGTCATGTCGCCATAAGAAGGGGGAAGCATGGCGTGGCGTCCGTCCATCAGTTCGCCATCGGGAGTGATGATGGTAGAGGCAGAATGGCAGAGCCATCCATCAGATGAGGAATAAGAAAAATAATGATTTGTGGCAGTGGTGCCGAAGAAATTGACAGCAATCTTCGGTGGCGCTACCATTGTTTTATTATCTACAGTCATGTGGCGGCTTACTGGCGGACACAGGAGCAGGGCGACGGTGTTGGAGTCGCGACGCAGAAATCGTGTCACGTCGTATGTGATGGAGATGGTACGAGGCTTGCCTACGGCGTCATATCCAGATGTGTAGAGAGCTGTCGACACGTTGCGTCCGTTGACATACAGCACAAAATGCGAATCTGTGGCGACACATATCGAGGCTCGACGTGGACTGTCGTGCTCAGTGGCAACGAATGTGCGGCGAAACCATTGACATGAGGAGTTGGTGGACGACGGCGATGTCATCCAAAAGGTGCCGAACTGCTGGGCTTGTGTGGCAGTGACGGATAGAGTCAGGAGTAATAGTATGTGTATTAGGTGTCGCATCATAGATAAGACAAGAGGCACGACTTGAAGCCGTACCTCTCTCAATGAAATAATTCTTTTACGCGTCGATATTGGCGTATGTAGCATGTTCCTCTATGAACTTGCGGCGCGGCTCTACGTCGTCGCCCATGAGCATTGAGAATATCTCGTCGGCCTCGGCAGCGTTCTCGATGGTGACCTGCTTGAGCAAACGTGTCTTCGGGTCCATAGTGGTCTCCCAAAGCTGCTCAGGGTTCATCTCACCCAGACCTTTATATCGCTGTGTGTGGATAGACTTGCCGTCCTCGGTGCCGTTGCCATACTTGTCGAGGAATGCCTGGCGCTGCTGCTCGGTATAGCAATATTCCTTCACCTTGTTCTTGTAGGTGCAGAGATATAGCGGCGGGTTGGCGATGTAGAGGTGACCCTCCTGAATTACCTTAGGCATGAATCGATAGAAGAGTGTCATGATGAGCGTGTCGATGTGTGAACCATCGACGTCGGCATCGGTCATGATGATAATCTTGTCGTAGCGTAGCTTGTCGATGTTTGCCTCCTTGTCCTCCTCGCCCTCGACGCCAAAACGCACGCCGATGCTCTGGATGATGTTCATCACCGACTCCGACTCGAACACCTTGTGCCACATCACCTTCTCCACGTTCAATATCTTACCACGCAGAGGCAGGATAGCCTGTGTATAGCGGTCGCGTCCCTGCTTGGCAGAACCACCGGCAGAGTCACCCTCGACGAGGAATATCTCACACTTCTTGGGGTCGCGGTTGGAGCAGTCGGCAAGCTTGCCTGGCAGTCCACCACCAGTCATCGGATTCTTGCGCTGCACACTCTCGCGTGCCTTGCGTGCGGCGATACGGGCTGTAGCAGCAAGAATCACCTTGTCGCAAATCATCTTTGCCTCCTTAGGATTCTCCTCCAGATAGTTGGCGAGAGCCTCGCCCACTGCTTGCTGCACGGCACCAGCCACCTCGCTGTTGCCCAACTTGGTCTTGGTCTGTCCCTCAAACTGTGGCTCAGCCACCTTGATGGCTATGACGGCTGTGAGACCTTCGCGGAAGTCCTCACCAGCAATCTCTATCTTGGCCTTCTCTATCTGCTTAGAGATAGCAGGATCGTTGTCGGCGTAAGCCTTGAGAGTGCGTGTCAGGGCAGTGCGGAAACCGGTGAGGTGTGTACCGCCCTCTATGGTGTTGATATTGTTGACGTATGAGTGGATGTTCTCCGAGTAGTCGGTGTTGTACATCACAGCCACCTCGATGGGGATGCCCTGCTTCTCGGTCTTCAGATAGATGACGTCGTCGAAGAGGTGGGTGCGGTGACGATCGACGTAGCGCACAAACTCCTTGAGTCCGTCCTTGGCGTGGAACACTTCCTCACGTGTCTTGCCCTCCTCGTTGGGACGCATGTCGCGCAGAGTGATGCGGATGCCGGCATTGAGGAATGCCAACTCGCGCATGCGGCGAGCCACGATATCCCACTGATAGTGGGTGGTGGTGAATATGGTTGGGTCGGGCCAGAACTGCTGGCGTGTGCCTCGCAGCTCGGTCTCGCCTACCACCTTGACGGGATAGAGAGGCTTGCCCTTCTCGTACTCCTGCTGATAAATCTTGCCGTCGCGGAACACCTGCGACATCATGCGTGAAGACAGAGCGTTGACGCAGCTCACGCCCACGCCATGCAATCCGCCACTCACCTTGTATGAGCCCTTGTCAAACTTACCACCGGCATGCAGCACGGTCATCACGACCTCAAGTGCCGACTTGTGCAGCTTCTTGTGCATGTCTACCGGAATACCGCGTCCGTTGTCTTGTACGGTTATCGACTCGTCCTCATTGATGGTCACCTCTATGTCGGTGCAATAGCCTGCCATTGCCTCGTCGATAGAGTTGTCGACGGTCTCGTTGACGAGATGGTGCAGACCTTTCTCACTGATGTCACCAATATACATTGCAGGGCGCTTGCGCACTGCCTCAAGTCCTTCAAGAACCTGAATGTTACTTGCCGAGTAGTTGCTCTCGGTGTTCTGTATTTCTGCCATTATCTTTTCTTTCGATATTTTGTTTACAAAAGTACAAATTTTTCGTGACTTGATGAAATGTTTTGGTTTGATTTTTCAGTAGCTTTGACAACGTTAGTAGGTGAACGAACTGCCGCCAAGAAACTCTCTGAGCAGTGATGTCGGCGGGAGCACAGAATGGTCGATAGCAGAGAAGTAGCCGAGGAACTTGCGAAGGCGGTATGCCTCGGCATATTCGTCGCAATTCTCTGGCACTCGGTCGAGCAATGGCTCTGCCTGAGTCTTGATGGCAGCCAGCTCGTATATCATTGCTGTATTGAACATTGTGTCGGCGTTTTCCTGATATGGGAATATCCACTTGTTCTCTCCTGCACGCACTGATGCCCAACGACCTATGGTGTCGCGAGCTGTGCATCCACGCTGTTTGTCGTCGCGTATGATGCGGCGTAGCAGACGATTGTCGGTGGTGGGGATGTAGTTGTGATTGTCGAGCAGAATGGTGGTGAGCGCCGAAGCGTAGACACGATATTTAAGTTGGTCGGGTATCTGGGCTGTCAGTTCGGGGTTTAGCGCATGTATGCCTTCCACCACGAGGATGTCGTTGGGGTTCATGCGCATCTTGACGCCACTACGTTCGCTCTTTCCCTTGATGAAGTTGTACTTAGGCAGTTCCACCTCCTCGCCTCGGAACAACTGTGTGAGCTGTTGGTTGAGCAAATCAAGATTGAGAGCATGCACCGACTCATAGTCGTAGTTGCCATCCTCGTCCTTTGGCGTGAGTTCACGGTCGACAAAGTAGTCGTCGAGCGATATGGGCACCGGACGTATGCCATTGCATACGAGTTGTATGCTCAGACGCTTGCATGTGGTGGTCTTGCCCGACGACGACGGTCCGGCTATGAGCACCATCTTGACACTCTCCCTACGTGATATATCCTCGGCAATGTGGGCTATTTTCTTCTCTTGCAGAGCCTCAGACACGTTGATTATCTCCGTGGCATGCCCCTGTGCCACAGCCTCGTTGAACATGCCCACGGTGGACATGCCCAGCAGGTTTTGCCAGCGGTGGTGCTCCTGGAAGATGTCGAACATCTTGTCCTGACGTATCAACGCGCCAAGCTGCGAAGGGTCTTTGGTGGAGGGAATGCGCAGAAGCAGTCCGTCGTAGTACTTCTCCAGACCGAAGAGCGTGAGCTGTCCGGTGTTGGTGAGCATAGTTCCATAGAAATAGTCGACAAATCCGTTGATGTCATAATATAATGTGTAGAGTCTGCCCGTGGTGCGTAGCAGCAGAGCCTTGTCGTGATAGCCCATCTCCTCGAATCGGGCTATAGCCTCCTCGGTGGGCACCTCGTGGCGGCGTATGGGTATCTGACGGTTGATGATGTCCTGCATCTCGTGACGTATGGCGTCGGCATCCTCAGTGGTCACGGGGCGTCCGATACGTAGGTCGCAGTAGAATCCATTAGAAACCGGAATGTCAATCACTACCTTTGAGTTGGGATAGAGCTTGTGAACAGCCTTGCACAGCACGAAGAAAAGCGAGCGAGTGTAAGCCCGAGAGCCCGACGACGAACGGATGTCGAGAAACTCTACATCCTTAGAATTATACACACGATAATGCATACCCTCCACCTTGTTGTTGACTTTGGCACAGAGGGGTGTGAAAGACTTGTCTGTATTTAATTGCGGAAAAATGTCAGAAAGTGTGCTACCTGTTTCGACTTTTAGACTTTTTTTCGTATTTTTGCAACGGATTTGTATCAACTGTTTCATTCTGGTTACAACATTTAAGGGTTAGTGATTACTGAATAACAAAGGTACTCCGTTTTTCGACACAAAGCGCAATAACGCCACATAAATTAAATTAAAATATGTCGATTTGGATTTTTTTTAAAATTATCGGATCATTGGCTCTACTCATCTACGGTATGAAGGTGATGAGTGAAGCCCTCCAGAAGATGGCAGGCTCGCAGCTACGCCACATTCTCGGAGCCATGACTACCAACCGCTTCACTGGTCTCTTGACCGGTATGTTCGTAACAGCATCGGTGCAGTCGTCAACTGCAACGACGGTGATGACCGTATCATTTGTCAACGCCGGACTGCTGACCCTCGCTCAAGCCATCTCGGTGATTATGGGTGCAAACATCGGCACCACGTTCACGGCATGGATTATGACGCTGGGCTTCTCGTTTAATATGGCGAACCTCGTGTTCCCCGTATTCTTCTTCGCACTATTGCTAATTTATAGGAAAAAACAACGCTACATTGGCGACTTCCTTTTCGGTGTAGCATTCATGTTCTTCGCCATTTCCACTCTCGGAGCTACAGGCAAGGAAATGGACCTCA
This sequence comes from uncultured Prevotella sp., assembly GCA_934183355.1. GTDB lineage: Bacteria > Bacteroidota > Bacteroidia > Bacteroidales > Bacteroidaceae > Prevotella. Next base: position 11,309 of record CAKPST010000017.1, on the reverse strand, counting down.
GCCACAACCAGACAGTAATAGACTTCTTCTCATCATTCGACAAGGACAGTTATCTCACTATATTCTCGTTCCTCGGCATCGGCACAATACTCACGTTCTGCATGCAGTCGTCTGCCGCGCTCATGGCTATCACTATGGTGCTCTGCTCGTCGGGCGTACTACCTATATACATGGGTATTGCTCTCGTGCTCGGCGAGAACATCGGCACCACCATCACATCCAACATCGCTGCTATGGGAGCCAACACTCAGGCTCGCCGCGCTGCGCTTGCACACTTGACATTCAATGTATTCGGCGTTATATGGGTGCTCTTCATCTTCTATCCGTTCATTGACATGGTATGCGGATTTGTGGGAGTAGACCCACATGCCGACCATATCGACGCTACTCGACTCTCTGTGGTGCTCGCTGCATTCCACACAGCATTCAACGTGTGCAACACCAGCATCCTCATCTGGCTCATCCCGCAGATGGAGCGCTTCGTTTGCTACATGATTAAGCCGTCTGCCAAGAAGGACGAGGACGACTTCCGTCTGCGCTACATCGGTGGCACTTCTATCATGAAGACTCCGGAGCTCTCGGTGCTTGAGGCTCAGAAGGAGATTCAGTCGTTTGCAGAGCGCATACAGCGTATGTTCGGCATGGTGAGAGAGTTGCTCGGCGTAAAAGACGATGCTGCATTCACCAAGCTATACACACGCATCGAGAAGTATGAGAGCATCTCGGACAACATGGAGATTGAGATTGCCAACTACTTGGACAACGTGTCTGATGCACATCTTTCTGACGATACCAAGGCTAAGATTCGTGCTATGCTCCGCGAGATTTCGGAGATTGAGTCTATCGGCGACTCTTGCTTCAACATCGCCCGCACCATCAGCCGCAAGCTAAAGGGCAAGGAAGACTTCACTGAGCAGCAGTATGAACATCTGCACCAGATGTTCGAACTGACCGACGACTCGCTGACACAGATGAACGTGATGCTCACTGGCCGTCGCGACAACCTCGACATCAACCGTTCGTTCAACGTGGAGAACGAGATTAACAACTACCGCAATCAGTTGCGCTCGCAGAATATCAACGACGTCAACGACCACAAGTACACCTATGCCATCGGCACTATGTACATGGACATCGTTTCGGAATGTGAGAAACTCGGCGACTATGTTGTGAACGTTGTTGAAGCACGTATGGGAACACGCCAGAGAGAGGCGTAGACAATATTAAATAAACGCAAAAAAGGCAATAACCAATATCAATAATGGTTATTGCCTTTTATATTTTTGTCTGCTTATAACAAGTAGATTTTTACTTCACTGTAATGAGATAGTAGTTCTTCTTGCCACGCTGTACAAGCAGATACTTGTCGTCGATAAGGTCGTCAGCAGTGACGATGCGGTCGAAAGCAGCGAGCTTCTCCTTGTTGAGCGATACGCCACCACCCTGAACGAGCTTGCGCATCTCACCCTTTGAATTGAATATCTTAACCTCGTCGCTTGTGAAGATGTCCACAGCTGGCTGACCGAGCTGGTCCTTGGCGAGAGTGAAGTGAGGCACACCCTCGAAGATAGAGAGCAGTGTAGCCTCATCAAACTTCTGAAGAGTCTCCTTGGTACCCTTGCCGAAGAGGATAGAAGAAGCCTCCTGAGCTGTCTCAAGGTCCTCACGAGAGTGAACCATTGTTGTCACCTCCTCAGCCAAACGCTTCTGCAATACGCGACGACCTGGGTCCTCAGCGTGCTCTGCTACGAGAGCGTCGATAGTCTCCTTGTCGAGGTCGGTGAATATCTTGATGTACTTCTCAGCCTCAACATCGCTAACATTGAGCCAGAACTGATAGAAGGCATACGGAGTGGTGCGCTGTGGGTCGAGCCAAATGTTGCCACTCTCGGTCTTGCCGAACTTCTTGCCGTCCGACTTGGTGATAAGCGGACAAGTGAGACAATAGGCCTCGGCATCATTGCCCAGTGTGCGATGGATAAGTTCAGTACCGGTGGTCATGTTGCCCCACTGGTCGTTGCCGCCGAGCTGTAGGCGCACGCCATACTTCTGATACTGATAGAGGAAGTCGTAGCCCTGGAGGAGCTGATATGTGAACTCGGTGAATGAGAGTCCGTCGCGAGCCTCACCATTGAGACGCTTCTGTACGGAGTCCTTAGCCATCATATAGTTGACGGTGATGTGCTTGCCCACCTCACGTGCGAAGTCGAGGAAGGTGAAGTCCTTCATCCAGTCGTAGTTATTGACAAGCTCAGCCTTGTTAGGCTCGTTGCCGTCGAAGTCGAGGAACTTGGCTACCTGCTTCTTGATTGCCTCCTGGTTGTGGTAGAGGGTCGCTGAGTCGAGCAGATTGCGCTCCTGGCTCTTGCCAGAGGGGTCGCCAATCATACCAGTAGCACCGCCCACGAGCAGATAAGGCTTGTGGCCGCAACGCTGGAGATGACGCAGCATCATGATGCCGCAGAGGTGACCGATGTGAAGTGAGTCGGCAGTTGGGTCGGTGCCCAGATACGCAGACACCATGTGGGTATTGAGATATTCCTCAGTACCGGGCATAATCTGCGCGAGCATGCCGCGCCAGCGCAGTTCTTCAACGAAATTTTTTGCCATTTTATTGTTGTTATTATTTAATATAAGCCTTGCTATGCCTGTCTAAACTATGCCTATTTAAGCCTTGATAAGCCTTACTAAGCCTGTCTAAACTATGTCTTGCTAAGCCTTGCTAAGAGTATCTATGACTATGGCACGGGGTCGTAGCCTGAGCCGCCCCAAGGATTGCATCTAAGTATGCGCCATATAGACAGCGCCATGCCTTTGAAGAATCCATGCTTGAGCAGAGCCTGCCTTGCATATTCGGAGCATGTAGGCTGAAATCTACACGAGGCTGGGGTGTAAGGCGTGATGAACTTCTGATAGAAACGTATTGGCTGAATAGTGAGCCATGCGAGTGCATGCGACACCTTGCCGAGGACATACAACACCTTGGCGAGCAAATCCGACTGAATGTTGCTCATTGTGCATCTCCTTCCTGCTGCTTTGCTTCAACGCTCTGTGTTTGCGTCTTGTGCAGACGTTCGACTATGCGTGTGAGCAGATTGCACATACGCTGCTCCACTTCTGCCGTAGTCAGCAGGCGGTCGGCTGTCCAGACGAAGCACAGCGACACTGACGAGTCGGCTTGTTGTGCAAGATAGTCTGTGAGGATGTACTTGTTGAGTCGATAAGCCTCTCTCACCTGACGCTTGATGCGGTTGCGCTTGACGGCACGCTTAAAGTAGCGTTTGGGCACGCTCACCATCATCTGTGCGAATGGTGAGTGTGCATCGTCCTCACCCCTATTGTCAGTCATGTAGACCACGCGCAGCGGAGATGCGGTCATAGCCTTGGAGCCGCCTCCTCTGAAGATGCGGTCAATCTGTTTCTTGCTGTTGGTGCGCTCCGACTGTGGGAGTGAGTATTGTGTTGCCATCTTACACTCTATGTTTGTTTCTATTTGTTGTTCTCAAGATACCAGCGCAGAGCAGCTGTCATCGACGGATACTCCTTGGTAGGAGCCTCAAGGTCGAGACGATAGCCCTCGTCGGTCACAGCCTTAGCTGTAGCAGGTCCGAATGTTGCAATGCGAACATCACCCTGCTTGAAGTCGGGGAGATTCTTGGTGAATGCCTTGATGCCGGTTGGGCTGAAGAACACCACCATGTCGCAGTCGAAGTTCTTTGCTTCCTCCTCGGTAAAGTCGTTGCTCACGGTGCGATACATCACGCACTCCTGGTGGTTGAGCTTCTTGGCGTCGAGCAGACGCTGCACGTCGTCGTTGTGTACTGAGCTCAGTGGCACGAGATACTTCTCGCTCTTGTGCTTGACCATAGTCGGGATGAGTGAGTCAATCTTACCAGTTGTGCCGAAGAACACTTTGCGCTTGCGATACTGCACGTATTTCTGGATATAGAGAGCGATGGTCTCAGTCACACAGAAGTATTTCATATCCTCGGGGATGGTGATGCGCATCTCTTTGGCGAGTGTGAAATAGTTGTCGATGGCGTGGCGTGACGTGAAAACCACGGCGGTGAAATCCAACAACCCAATCTTCTGCTGACGGAACTCTTTCGGGCTGAGACCTTCCACTTTGATGAATGGGCGGAAAACAAGTTCCACTCCGAAGTCATTTGCAATGTCGTAGTAGGGTGACTTTTCGCTCGATGGTTCGGGCTGGGATATCAGAATCTTCTTTATCATTTCTCTATGTAAATACTATATGTCGTGAATATGTTATATGTCTCGTAGATGTCCTTATCGTGACCTAATTCTTTGAGGGGGTGTTATGGGTAGGGGCTTACGGGGTTAGAAATTCACTTTCAAACAGTTGCCCACAAAGGTGAGAACTCCAAGCAATGTTGCCAATGGCAGCAGTTCAAGTGTGCAAAAGTACAAAAAAATTTGCAAAGAATTGCCTGTATTCCTGAAAAATATGAGATGTGTCTTGTACAGGGCAAGCAATTTGAACACGCCTAATACGACTCCGGTGCATACGAGCGTTGTCTCGACTGGCATCTCGAAATATGCCTGAAGCATAACGAGTGGGAACACGCACACACCCTCTAATGCTAAGAGAAAGAGGAATGCCTTCATCCACATGTCATTGCGCCGTCGGTCGAAGTACACCCATCCAGTGAGCCAATAGAGCATGCTCTTGACGAGGATGTAGGCGAGGTTGATTAGGGCGAATACGCCTATCACTTGATACTGGTCGATGATGAAGGTGTCGGTGACTCGCTTCTGTACGAAGAAGAAGTAGACCAATGCGAAGAGCAAGCAACTCTGTAGCACGAGGAAAAACTGGAATCTCAACTCGCCTGATGTCTCTGTCATTACTGTCATCTTCTCGCTCTGAGGTGGACGGAAGAAGTCCTTGGCCTGACGCAGTATGAATCGGTGCGACTTAGCGTATGCCACGGCGGCGAGGATAAAGCAGAATATCAACAGCGAGGTGATGACGTTGTCGCGTGCTATGCTATAGGGTACGGGGTCGCCTGCCACACCGAGGCGACCGCCGAAGAGGTCGGGATGAAACCAAGGTTTGCCCGTAAAGTAAGACTCGCGGTAGTACTTGGGCATGTTGACATCGCGCCATGAGTGCCCGGCTGTGTGTCCGGGCAAATGGAGCGTGTCGGGCTGCTGGCTCCACGTTATCTCCGACGGCTTGATATGTGCCTGTATGGCGGAGTCTTGCTGCTCGGGTGTAGTACCCTTAGGCAGCCATGAGAGCACCTGTGCAGGTGTGAGCTGATGGTGCTGGCGCGGTTGCTGTTGCAGTTGTTGCTGTCCGTCCTCGCCTAACACTATCTCCTCTGTATGTATGGAGTCAGAAGCGTAAAGGTTCATTGTATGTATTATTTACAGTCCAAATTCTTTCTTGATGTCGTCCACTCGGTCGAGCTTCTCCCATGTGAAGAGTTCCACCTTCATGGTCTTCGTCTCGTGATAGCGCGACGTGAATGTCTTCTCCACTACCTCGTTCTTGCGTCCCATGTGTCCATAGGCTGCTGTCTCGCGATAGATAGGCTGACGCAACTTGAGTGTGCGCTCTATTGCCTTAGGACGGAGGTCGAAGAGTTTCTCTATCTTCTTGGCTATCTCGCCGTCGCTGACGTTGACGTTAGAGCGTCCGTATGTGTTGACATAGATATTTACTGGCTCTGCCACACCAATGGCGTAGCTCACCTGAACGAGCATCTCGTCAGCAACACCGGCTGCCACCATGTTCTTGGCGATGTAGCGTGCTGCATAGGCTGCCGAACGGTCTACCTTAGATGGGTCCTTGCCTGAGAATGCACCACCACCATGTGCGCCCTTGCCACCGTATGTGTCAACAATGATCTTGCGGCCTGTCAGACCTGTATCACCGTGAGGACCACCGATAACAAACTTGCCAGTTGGGTTTACAAAATACTTGATGTCGTCGCCGAAGAGTGCAAGCACTTTCTCGCTGTGTATCTGTGTCTTAACACGTGGCATGAGGATGTTGAGCACGTCGTCCTTAATCTTGGCAAGCATGCGCTCGTCATCGCTATCAAACTCGTCGTGCTGTGTAGACACTACGATGGTGTCGATGCGCTGTGGGATGCCCTCTTCCGAGTATTCTACAGTCACCTGGCTCTTTGAGTCGGGACGCAGATAAGTCATCTCCTTGCCCTCCTTGCGGATGTCGGCAAGCACACGCATGATGAGCTGTGCAAGGTCGAGAGTCACAGGCATATAGTTTTCGGTCTCGTTTGTGGCATAACCGAACATCATTCCCTGGTCGCCAGCGCCCTGCTCATCCTCCTCGTCACGGCTAACACCACGGTTGATGTCGTCGCTCTGCTCGTGGATGGCTGTGAGCACACCGCATGAATTGCCGTCAAACTGATACTCCGACTTTGAGTAACCAATCTGGTTGATGGTCTTGCGAGCGATAGTTTGCAGGTCGATGTACACTCCCGAGCGCACCTCACCCATTATCACTACCTGTCCGGTGGTCACAAACGACTCGATGGCACAGTGAGCGTGCTCGTCGTAAGCAAGAAACTGGTCTACTAAGGCATCTGAAATCTGGTCGGCAACTTTGTCTGGATGACCTTCTGAAACTGATTCTGATGAAAAAAGATAATTCATTTTTTCCAATATTTAAATTTAAAAAATTAGTGGAAAAACACCAATTACCGCAGTCCAACAAGCTATTGGACCTTGCAGTTTTAGCATTTTTTAGTGTGGTTGCAAGCAGCCAAATTCTTCCACATAGTTATACTTATTTTGAAATCGAGTGCAAAGGTACTTCAAATAAAAGACAATGCAAAATAAATCGCTATTTATTTTGCATTGTCGGGATGGGGTGAAATAAAACTAATTACTTGCCATTCGTAGTGAACAGCTTCTTTTTACCATTAACAATATATACGCCATTGCCTGTTTTCTGCACCTTCATACCGTTGAGGTTGTAGATGCCAGTGGCGTGTTTTGCGTTGTCGTCGATGTTGGTGATGCCTGTCGGAGTGTCTTCGAAGCTCAGTTCGCCATCGACAAACAGTGTCTTAACGTCGTCGTCAGAGATGGCGCGGTCGTAGATGCGGAAGTCGTCATATATGTGGTCGCAATAAGCGTCCTGTGCCCACTGCGAACGTCCGAGCCAGTTTTGCGTCGTCTCGCCCATATCCTTAGGATAGATGAGTTTCTCGTTGTTGCCCTCACCAGCGAGTTCGCCATTGAGATAAATCTTCATTTCGGCTCCTTGCTGTGTTATTACAACATGGTTCCACTCGGTTGTCGACCACTTCATCGGTACGGTGAAGTCGAATGCGCCCTTCGAACAGGTGATTTTATACTTGAGGTTTGAGCCTCCAGCTGCTGCAATCATGAAGATGCCTGTGCCTGAACCGAAGTCAAAGACACGTCCTTTGCCACCAGGCAACTTTATCCATGTGGCGATAGTGAAGTCGTTCAAACGACTCACTGCACCCTTACCAAGGTCGATATACGACTTGCTGTTCTTAGTCAGCTTGGCTGCATAGCCACCATTGCGACCTTCGGCAAAGACTGTAGAGTTGAGGAATGTGCCGTCGCATGGTCCCCACTCGTCGTATGACACGTTGCCCTCGTTCTCGTCGAATGCGAGGTGCATATACTCGCCTGCCTTAGGAGTTGCCTCAAGCACGACTGTCTCGTCGCCAGCACCTGCCTCGTTCCAAGGCTGCACCTTATAATAATAGGTCTGTCCGTTCTTCAGATTGGTGTCCACATAGCTTGTGGCGTCCACCTTTTCTGCCACAACATCAAACTCGCCATTCTCTTTGTCGGCACGCATCACACGATAGTATGTGTCGTAAGCAAATGCCCAACGCAATGATGCGCTGCCCGCACCTGCCGAGATGTGTACTTGCTCCATCGCCTCAGGGATGGAATAAGCCTTAGTTTTCACCTCAACTACATCTGAAGCAGGACGCTCGGCAGCCGAGTTAAGCGAATATGCACGATAGAAGTATGTTGTGTTGGGCTGCAAACTCTCGTCCTTCCACTCGGTTGTGGTGAGATTGTCGGCAACTACCTCATAGCCTTCTGTCTTCTTAGCAGAGCGTTCGATGCGATAAGCCTTGGCTCCGTCCACCTTTTCCCAAGACAAGGCTACTATCTTTGTCGACACCGCCTCGCCCTTCAACACTGGAGCAGCTATGGCTGCGTCGCGTGTGAATGTCTTGACGCGAGAGTACTGCGACTCTACATCCTTGTAAGAGAGGGCCTTGATGCGATACTCCACCTTGGTGTTGCAAGGTATGGCTTCTGTGAACTTGACGGTCTCGCCTGCCTCGTAGTCGGTGCCGAGGATAAACTCACGACATGTGGTGAAGTCTGTTTCGCCGTCCATACGGCGCTCAAGGATATACTTCTTGCCAGTCTCACCATTGTGGTCATACCAGCGTACGGTAATATTGCGGTAGTCCTGATCGATGTCCAAGATTGGGAACGGAGGACAAATCTTCCAAGCCTCCCATGGACGGTCCATCTTGTGATAAGAGAGGGCAGCCTTATGTGCACCGTATACCTTGCCTGCAGGAGTCAGCTCACCGCCGATGACGAGAGCACGACAGTCCTGCACCCAGTCGTATTCGAAGTAGCGTTCAAGCAAATCGCACTTGTCAAGCACTGGCAGAGCCTCCTCCATAAACTTGCGTTGCTTCTCGGCATTCTCCTTAGAGAGTGGTCGGTTCACCTCTGTTGTGGTGCCGTCCTCATTGTATATAATGTTCGAATTGGCGTCACACTTTGGTCCCTTGGCTGTAGGCCAGTACTCATTGGTCCAGTTAGCACCGTTATTCCATTCGGTTATCCATACCGGACGGCCCTTTCCCTTGCCCGATAGAGTCTTGATGCGGTCTACAAGTGATGCGCCGTTCTTGTTCTCCTCATAGATATGAGCTACGGCGAAGTCGCAACGATAGCCCAGTTGCTCGATAAGGTTGAAGAAGTCGCCGTTCCATACCCATACAGATGACGGAGCCGGAGAGCCAAGTCGCAGTCCACTCTTGAGCATTTCGGGCCACATCTCTATCACAGCGTCGACAGATGCGTTTGCCTGGTCTGGACGGTCAGGCTCGTTGCAACCGAGAAGATGAGTCACACCCTGCTTTGAATTGATGTCGTTCCACGACGGCCATCCGAGGTTCTGGCGTATTGGTGAGTACTCAAGGTCTGGATCGTCGCTCTTGCCACCCACGTTCCAGTCATAGTTGCAGGTGATATTGAGCTTATCTTTCTCGCTATAACCATTTGCCTTGCCCTTCTTTGAGGTGTAGTTCCAGCGGAACACGCGCACAAATGACACAAATTTCTCCATGCCTTCTGGCATAACCGGAACCTCAACGTCCTCGTCGGCAGCAATGAACACACGGCTATAACCGGTGCCGTTGGCATTGTTGGCGAGTGTTGCCATATAGCCTTTCTTGAGCTTAAACGAGCGAATGCTGTTGTCCCAATCGCCGAGGTTGTTGTGATAGGTGTTGATTTCAAACTCCTTTGAGTCGCCAGTGAAGTTCTCGCCCTTGTAAGCCACAAGAGCTCTACTGTCGTAAGTAGGTCCGTTTGGTATCACTACAGCACCATTTGCCCATATTGCCACACGGCAGTTGACACCGTTCTCAGCCTTTGCACCGCCTATCTTCACCGAGCTTAGCCAGTCGTTGATGACACGGCTTGGCTTCACATAGTCGAAGTAGAGCCATGCGTCGTCACCCTGAAGGTTGATGGTTGAGCTTTCGAATGGAGTCTGCTCGGCAGTGAGGTGCAGATTGGTCTTGCCCGACACTGTGGCAGTGGTGTTGAAGAAGAATCCACGATTCACGTCGCCAGCGTCGCTATAGTTTACAGCCGAAGGTTCGCCAGTGAGTGTAGCAGGAGCGTATGCGCCCGATGCGTCGAATGTAGCAGCCTCAACGCTGAGGCTTGCCTCGCCCTCATAGTCCTTACCGATGAGTATGACGGGAGTGGCATCCTTTGTCACCTTGTGCAACTGCAAGTTCTTGATGGCATACATCGACCATCCACTCGACAGTGCTATATAATATGTGCCTGATTCGGTTGTTGTGAATTGCATCTTGTCGGCATAGAAATGACGTTTGCCATCAGCCGCATTTGATGTCTTGAACGTATGGCTACCGAGTGTTTTGCCTGTGAGCAGCTTGTCGCCGAACACTTCGGCTGTGATGTTTGTTGCTCCGTTGTTGTCCCAGAAAGCCGCATCCATCGAAAATTCGTATGTGGTATTGGCTTCGAGTTGCACTGGGTAGGCATACTTATACGTCTTTATGCCGTTGCTGTCCCAGCGGATGAAGAAGAAGGAGCCTTTGTATGCCGAACCGTCGGGGTCCTTCATTGCAAACTTGTTGTTGTCGTTCTCATAGCGTGCGTTGGGCCATGATGTCACTTCGGCACCGTTGTTTACAAGATACCAGCCCTTGGACGCTGGGGTAGGCTTGGTGCCACTCCATGAAGCCGGCACCACGTCGGGATTGATGTCCTCGCCGTAAGTAATGTTTACCGACTCATTGATGGTCTCAAGCTGTCGTGTTGTGACGAAATAGCCGTCTTCATAGACATTCACCTTGCCGTCTGCCACAGCAAATCGCAGTGTGCGCAGCTTGGTGTTGTCAGTAGACGTGAGTGTTGATGATGATGTTACGGGGTTGGTCCAGTTGAGTGTTGTGGCATCCATCGACACACGGAATCCCATGCCCGTTGCGTCGTTAGCCATGACATCGAGTCCACGTCCGTTGCCACTGACATATCGTCCCTTCACTTCGAGAGTGTAGGCACTACCAGGAGCTGGCGTGGTGAGTCGCGACACGTCGGCTGTCGAAGCCGAATAACTCTTGTCGGTCAGCAGTGTTGTGGGCAGTGCGTCCTTCTTGTCCAGTGCCGGAGCCTGGGCGTATGAAGCCGATGCTACTGTACACAATGCGGCTGCTGTAGCCAAGTACAAATGTTTCATGTGTTACTGCTTTTAGGTTTTTAATTTATAATAGTTATTTACATCGTTCGGTTTTTAGCTGTCTTGTTGCAATCCTTTGGTTGAAACCCAGGATTGAATAGGTGCCGCAAAATTATAGATTGCCGTCAAAAAAGGATGTAAATCATAACTATTCGTTTGACGCTTATCGATAAAAAGCAGAAAAATAATGATAAGCGTACAAAAAAAACAAATAACGAATTTATTATTAGTTGATTATCAGTGTTATACGCTCTAAACGGTAGAAAAGTGACTGAATGGATTCTGATTAGAT
>CAKPST010000016.1 GCA_934183355.1 uncultured Prevotella sp. | reverse complement strand
GCAGAGTGGGTATGGCAGGGATGCCATACCCTCCTACAGATTGCCGTTCATATATAAAGATAAATATGAATACTTACTTATAAAATTATTTTATTATGGCAAAAGACGCTAATCAATTTATCTTTAGAGAAGAATACGAGAAATGGTTGCTTGATAATAGAGTAAAGTCTACTGCAGCATATTGTCCACAAGACGAATATGAATGTAATGGCAACTACTATTTGTTTTTAGATATTATTGGTCGTTTTGCAAAAGAAAACGAACGCTTTTATGTGGATGCCCTTTTCCAAGAGTGGAAATCGTTTATCGAAAAGACATTCAAAGACAAGGAGAGGTCTAACCACCTTTCTTATCTAAACAAATACAAAATATTCGTTGAAAACATCTTTAATGGTACAATATCATTGAGCACGCCTGATCCAAACGACAACTACGATAAAGTTCTTACGTCTGTACGCAAATCTATAAACAAGTCTCGTGATGGTATGAAGTCATTAGAAATGTATCTTGGCGAAGAGAACTTTATAAAGTTGGCAATAGAATCGTCTTACTTTTTCTCGCCTAAGCTTGTGGGAGAAAGGTTTGAAGAGATTAAAGATTACATTTGCAAAGAACAAACAAAAGATATCAAAGATCCTGGTGTTGGTGAAAGATGCAAGGTTCATTACCTTCCGGCACGATACACAGCTAAAGAAGACGCAAACGGAGTTAAAATACAAAACCCCGGCAATGGTGGTTTAGTGTTCTTTATGCACAATTCTCAACCACTATGTATTATCTATCAAGAAAATGCGAGGAAGAAGGATAAAGAAGACTGCAGCGAAAACACTTGTGGCGGTGGCAATGGAAATGCCCGAGTGTGCCAGCTGATAAAGAGATGTACTGGATATGCCCTTGGAGATAAAGCCGACGAAAGGGATTTCAAAAATTGTATCATTTCACACATATGGGGAAATGCTATTGATCCTCGTTACTTTACAAACCTTTGGAATATCGCTATTGTTCCAGCATGGGCAAACCACTTGTTGGACAAAGACGAAACAGGGACTTTGGGTTCTAAATTAAAAGCTACAATACAGAAAATCATTATTAAGCTATATCAGCTTGACAGCTACGACTGGGAGCCTATAAGCATGGATGTTCCTACATGTAAAGAGGAGGAAGTACTTCATGGTAACTATCATATTAACACCATTGATCGTATTGCTGATAAAGAGACTTTGGGCAAAATATCGAAAGTATCCATCCACGTATAAGAATCATTATTTCCTGATTTTCATTAAATAAAAGCATGTTTGATAAATAGTAAAAACAATATGCCAAAGAAGATAACATTCAACGACATTCTCCAGAATAAGATAAAGGACTTTGTAGGTACCAAGCGGTGGAGCAATTCACAATTTGCCTCTCGCTACTCTGACATTTATGCCGAAGTCTACGGCAGGATGGAGGCACCCAGTACCTCTACCTCGCGTAAGCTTATCGAAGAAAAAGGTCACGAGTATGCCGAAAAGGAATGCATCATTCTGGAGAAGCTCACATCCATCACCTTCTATAAGATGTGGCTTGAGGAGCAGAAGCGCATCATTCTCAAGAAGATGGACGACTACTCTTTGGCACATGGCCAAGAGATACGGAATCATGAAAAGACGTTTGACACCGAAATACAATTTGGCAATCTTGTAAGGAAATACACACATTCTGCTGGCAGTCTGTCGGTTGACTCCATGACAGCCTGCTTTGACCGCTACGTCAATGTCGAGACAAAGATGCCACTTGTGGTGATTTGCGATACTGCTGCCTTCGCAAGCTATCTTGTCGAGGAGCGCATAGACAACATATTGTATGTCGATCCCGACAAACTATTGGAAGATGGTGCCGACTATCCCAACAATGTTGTCTACACCTCGCTCAAGGCATCGCCTATGAGCAAGGAGGCTGGCAGGTGTGTCAACGATGCGCTCAAGGTAATTTACGGTTCTGCTGCAATTGACAAGACCAAGCATGTAATAGTTATCATAGAGTCGTGGGACAAGGATGCTATCGACAAGTCGCTTGAGGCATGGAATGAGAGTGTCCTACTTCTTCAGTTCCATTGGACATATCAGCTGATGCACGGATGGATTCGTATAGAGGATAATGCCGGACGTATGCACCCGTTGCTCAAACGCTTTGTCTGTGACACATTCAATGAGATAAAAACTATCAAGGACCCGCGTGGTAATGCTCACTATCGTCCAAGTTTTGATGACCTATACAACCTCCACAGCACGACGTGCATGAATCTGGACAAGGACGAGGATGCTTTGCTAATGGAACTCATGACAGATGACTTGCACACTTTGGGCATAACCAGATACCTTATCTCAAGAGTATATAAGACAGATGACAAAAAGGCAATCGGACGAATCCTCAATGAGCTGGAGAGGAAAGCAGTATCGCCACGCCCGTCTATTCCAGAGATTACTCGGAAGCACATCACGAAATGCCTTGGCAGCGTAAACACTTTGCCAGAGGCTTTCAAAGACGAGATACTATGTTGGATAGCACAAGGCGGTTCGCCTGTAATGCCCGACTGCGATGGACCAAAAGAATGGATGGAGTTTCTCTTGAATCAGTATGATAAACAGCAGGAATGGCTTGATGACGAGGCATACCTTTCTGCTCTCAATATTCTCAAGACGGATGGGTTCCCTATGTATTGGTTTTCTGAGAAATGCGACCAGAAGTCGCTACTCACGGCAATAATCACTTATCCAAAATGGAAGGAAGCCTTCCCGAACAGAGAAGACCTTGAACTTCCACAACTGCAATTTATTCTTCTTGATGGCGAAACTCCTTCGCTTGATGCGGAGGGTTGGAAGAGATGGTTCGAGAGAAATTACAACCTCAATAGCGTTACTTCCAACTTTGACCTTATGATACAAATTCGCCAATTGAAATTGAAGATGGGACGCCTCTTCTGATATTCGTTTTCAACAATAGTAAAAATATAACCGACTGAAGATAAGCATATTATCTTTAGTCGGTTTTCTTTTTATACCCTTTCTTTCAATATCCTTGAAAATCATTCACTGGGATTTGCGACATTCTCTATCTATCTTTGCACCATCTAAAAACAAAACCCATAAAAAGAAAGGAACTATTATGTACATCGTTTTTGATTCATGCAACAAGCCATTGCGCCGCTTCTCATCTTGGAAAGACGCATTCAACTACAAGACAATATGCCAGCGTTACGATTGGACCATCTGTCATATCTAATAATTGTAAACAACAACTTTAACGGAACATAATATGGCAAAGCAACTGGACATAAGAATCGACGGACGAAGCTTCTCGGTGTATCCAACAAAACTGGAGCGCAAAAAGGTTTATGGTTGGAATGAGCTGAGAGTGGTAACACCAGACGGAACAACATGTCAGCAGGCAGGCTTGAATAGTGATGGCGTGACTATAATACCAAATGGCAACATAAAGAACGGAATGCTTAGTGAAGATGGGTTGTGGATGGAGCGCTCAGAGCTCATGGCATTTGATGCCCATGGCAACATGGCACAAGCTGTTCCTTCGTCTTTTGATACAGGAATAGAACTCCTTGAAAAGACAACAGTAGAAGACCTACTCGACCACAACCTCGCATCCGTATATCAACTCATGGGCGAAGACTCGTTGCTTTTGTCAAGCAAGATAGGCGATGATATCTATAAGTTTCCCTTCTCATATCGAGGCGGCTACGAACTCAATACAGCTTTCATCATCACGAATGGTCCAAACGTATTTATCATCGTAGGCATCGACGGCAATTACGATTACATAGGACTTGAGCAACAAGGTGTGCTCGACACAGTTGAAGATGAGATTTGTCTTGATGAAGAGATAGACTTTGCTATGTTTTAATATTCGTAACATCATAAAACTCCTACTATGAGAGCTATAAACATTTCAAACATAAAAGCCCGCAACGCTCAGGTGGGTTTTGAGCAGAAAAGCATTAAACATGCCTTCTCCATGCGGCGCAAAGATGGTATGGGATATACAAATGCACGTTTTCTGAAAGCAACGCCAGCAACAAGTACGGAGATACTTTATGACAAGTACGGAGAAGGCCTTGCCGACGAAATAATCAATGGCGACCCAGAGATAGACTTCGAAATGGTGGGTATGCGACTGGGGAAGATCAAGAAAGTGTTTCTTGACGATAAAGGCAAAGTGGCTTACAGAGTTCTGAGACAACATGTGAGATTTTCGCCAGAAGGTGAGCAGGTGGAGGTAAGGAAATTCCATACAACAGAGTCGAACATCAATATCGACTTTCCACTGAGATGGACAGGCAAACTCATACCCAAAGACAAGGCTGTACGCACCTTCGTTTTTGTAAGGAAATACCAGTTGAAGCATATCAATGGCTTGACCTTCGATTTCCTTTACGACATGGCAAAGATGCTACATGAGAAGAACTGCATGATGCTCGTAGGAGCAGGCAGCAAAGGCGTAGGGCCACTTGTTATGAGTACAGGCGGAACACCCTACCGGGCATTCCTCGAAGGGAGGGTGAAAGATGACAAATACTGTCTTCTTCTTCATCTTACCAATCTTGAACTAAAGTCACTTACCCAATAATTCAACGATGCTGTTATGATGAATAATGATTTTCCTAATATCGCAAAAGAATACAAGCGAACTATTGCAGGCCGCTTCATGCTTGTTGAAGGCGCAAAGCTGAAGGATAAGATTTCTGGCGAAGACTTCCTTGTAACAAAGAAAATGGACGGCATCATGCTCGTGGTATTTGTGCGCGATGGCGAGGTAAGTGCCTATACCTCACATGGCAATGCAGTACCAGGCAAGCTTCCTTGTCTTCAAGAACTCAAACATATAGTCAACCAAGGAGGCATCAGTAACATGACTTTAGGTGCCGAACTGTATGCTACGATCCGTGACAATGGTCGTGAAAGAGTATGCGACGTTGCTAAGGCTATAGCACATCCGGAGATGCATAATAAACTCCATATCGCACCCTTTGACATCATAGACATTGAAGGCGAACCATGCGAGGTGACTCATTTCAAAGAGAAATGGACAAAGCTTCACAGATGGTTCAATGCTGGAGAGCTCGTTCGCCAGGTCGACGCTACATCGGCATCAAGCAGAAATGATGTTGAAAAGATATACAACGAGTGGGTGATAGAAGGTGGCGCAGAAGGTCTTGTGGTTCACAGCGAGCAACCTATAATATATAAGGTGAAACCACGTCACACCATTGATGCCGTCATTATCGGATATACGGTTGGTGAAGATGCTCACGCAGAAATGATGCGCGACATGCTTCTTGCCGTTATGCGTCCGGATGGTATATTGCAACAGTTCGCTTCTACAGGCACGGGACTTACGGAAGACATGCGAAGAGAATTCTATGCAATGCTGCAAAACGATAAGGTTGAGTCGGAATATGTGGAAACAGATTCTCGTAATGTAGCATTCCAAATGGTTAGGCCAAAAGTGGTAGTAGAGATATCGGGCATAGACTTCGTGACGGAAAACGCAGCTGGCGAACCAAAACAGAACATGCTTCTAAGATATGACCAAGAGCAAGGATATTCGGTTGTGATGAAGACATCGGGAGCAGTAGTTCATAGCCCGGTGTTTGAACGTATTAGGAACGACAAGTCGTGCAATACTACAGATATACGTATAAAACAGCTTACTGACCTGTGTTCGTTTTCTGTGAAGCGAGCTGTAGCCAAGGAATCATTACCAAATAGTATCAGAATGCTTAGACGGGTGTTTGTTAAACAAGCCGCCGGTAAGATAATGATACAGAAATATGTGGTATGGAAAACCAACAAGGAATCTACTGGCGTTTATCCTGCTTACGTGTTACATATAACTGACTACAGCAGTACACGTCAGGAACTATTGAAACGCGACATCCGTGTTTCTGACAGCAAGCAACAGATAATGGACATGTGCCAGGAAATGATAGATAATAACGTAAAAAAAGGTTGGAAGGAAGTCTGAACATGAACAAATTTCACATACAATTATACGAATTTGTAAAGCGTTATGGCGAACGTCATCTCACTACACCACAGTTGACCGCCATGATGGACGATGAAGGGCTCTTCCGTACATTCGCCAATAAGCCTTACAAGCAATTGTTCCGTTTCATGGTGAACGAGGGCTATGTAAACCAGCTTTATAGTTGGGGCGAATGGAAGGAGGATGAAGCAGAGAAGTTGGAGCAGGAAGTTGGAAGCCGCTTCTCAGGCAATGCCGACATTCACTATGCACTTCAATCTATTGCATACGCTCTTGGCTGGATTGCGGATGTGGACAGCTATGACGATATCGCCGACATCAATATCTGTCAGAAAGTCGGGCTGGAGGAAGAGGTCGTCGAATATATCGCACACGGGTCAAAAAAGTGCATCGGTACGCTTATCCCATCTGCCATGGCCACGCCGGTGCATCATCAACTAAACGTAATTGCACATGAGGAGGGTAGTGTGGCAGAATTCGTAATGACGGAAATGCAGATTGCCACGAATAAGGAACTGGAAGAAAAAATCAGCGGTGAGCAAATTGACGGCGTTGCAATGGCCATACGGCAGATGCGCAATGGCAGAGGCTTTATCCTTGGTGATATGACCGGTATTGGCAAAGGACGCCAGTTGGCTATGTTGCTCAAATGGGCAACACTACAGTCTGTTCGTCCGGTATTCGTCACAGAGAAGTCTGTATTGTTCAACGACCTGTTCAGAGACCTCTTTGACATCGGTTATGGCGATTTAAGACCATTCATACTAAACTCTGATAAAGAGGCAAAGATAACAGATGCGAACGGCAACATCATATACAACCTTCCTGACGAATTGGAAATGAAAGAATTCCGTGACACAAAGAGACTGCCTGCGGGCTACGATTTCCTTTTGCTCACATATTCCCAGCTCAGTCGTGACCGCTCGAAGAACTGGAAAGCCGACTGCGTGATGGACACTATCGAAGGTGCGTATCTTCTTATGGACGAGAGCCACAATGCCAGTGGCGAGGAAAGCAATGTAGGCGAATTCTTCCGTGAGGCTGTTCAGAAATCATGTGGAGTGTGCTTTGCATCTGCCACATACGCCAAATATCCTTCGAGTATGCCTATCTACGCTATGAAGACCGCCATGGGCGAAGCTGATATTTCGGCAACCCAACTTATTGATATAATTTCACATGGTGGTCCTATACTGCAGGAGGTTATGGCAAAAGGATTGGTCACTTCGGGTTCTATGATACGTCGTCAGCGTGATATGAAAGACGTTGAGCGCACACTCTATACGTGTGACAGAGCAAAAGACGTTGTGAAAGTGCAGGAAAGATACGACAAAGTGATAGACCTTATTTCTGACATCTATGATTTTCAGGAGGAGTTCATAACGCCTTATCTGAGAAGTCTTTCAGCAGAACAGATAGTATGCATGAAACATAAGGTTGGCAAAAACGAGGTGTTCATAAGGAAGAAAACTCACATCGCGTACATGCATTTCACCTTGCGAATGACACCAACCATTCGCCAGCTTTTGTTCTCGATAAAGACTGAGGATGCCATCCAGGCGGCATTGGAGGAGCTGAAGGCAGGACACAAGCCTATCATCCAGATCAACAGAACAATGGAAAGCAACTATACGAGTCTTATAAATCCAGGTATGGCAATGCCGAAGGCTGAATTTGCTCTTTGTCTGCTCAACTG
The DNA here is from genome assembly GCA_934183355.1 of uncultured Prevotella sp. GTDB lineage: Bacteria > Bacteroidota > Bacteroidia > Bacteroidales > Bacteroidaceae > Prevotella. The sequence goes on along the minus strand of CAKPST010000016.1, from coordinate 28,835 downwards.
CCTCAAGGACATGTTCAAGTATAAGGCGTTGGCTGCGACAAAGAAAGGAAAGGCTGTTAAGTATTATGAAGTGGAGCAGACTTTTGATTTGAAAGACCTCAAGAAGTTCTTCAATGACGATGAAGCAAAGAAAGCATACGATTTCCTTGTCAGAAAAATCAACGGCACTGACACTTCATTGCCATTAAGCCCTATCGACTACTTCGTTCAGAGTCTGGAAAACAAAGGATATAAAGTTGGTGAGATGACTCAGCGCAAGACCATCTTGAAATACGAGAACATAAAAGACGGAGCTACTGGAAAGACGCACGCCGTCATGCGTAAGAAGATAGACAAGAAACGCATGGCATCCGACTTCAATAATGGCGTCCTGGATGTACTCATTGGAAATCGCGTTATGTCATCGGGCATATCCCTCCATTGCAGCGATGCTTTCACCGACAAGCGCAAACGTACGGTCATAACATGGGAGCATCAGGATAGTGCTGACAGACAGACGCAGTTCGACGGACGTGCCGACAGAACAGGACAGCTGCAACATTGTGCCTTCGTGACACTGGCTTCTGTAATACCGGCAGAGCAGCGTTTCCTTATGATGAACGAGAGAAAACTGCGTTCGTTGAATGCTAACGTTGAGGCCAACCAACATGCCGACGATGCAGGATTTGACATGCTGAATAAGTATGGTACGAAAGTAGCTAAGGAATATCTCCATGACAACCCGGAAAAAGAAGTCTATTTCGCAGATGACGGGCATGATACATTCAGAGGAAGAGAAGACGAGGCGGCGTTTATCACCAGATTCATGCGCACCTTGGGATTGCTTAAATGCAGTGAACAGAAAGAAATTCTTGATGATGTGATGCATAGATATACTGAGCTGATAAGATATCTTGACGAGATTGGCGAGAATGACCTCAGACCAAATGTGTTGCCGCTCAATGCTACGCTGCTCAGCAGAACGGTGTTCAAAAACGGCAAACGTAACTCGGCAAGCGTCTTTGGCAATGATGCCATGCTTGATGAGGTGGAGGTGGATGTGCTGAATAAACCTTTGACATCGGTTCAGATTAAGGCCATTCTGCCAACGTTGACAAGCACAGATGTATTGTTGAAACAGATAAAGAATTATGGCAAACAAAAAGTGGCTAACATAAGAGCTTATTATACCCAACTGCAGAATGACGCAGCACGACAACTGAACAGCCTTCGCAGCTTGGGAGGACATTACACTCCAAGCCATCTGGCACAACTGGAGGAGCGTGCAAACAATACTGATATGATGAATGCACAGATTAATAAGGTCGAGACACAGACCGGATTGCTCTGTGAGCTTCTCAATAAGTTTACTAATGGTCAGGCGGTTGGCATCCCCATGGCTTTGGTTGCTGATGGGGAGATAGAAGACAACAGACTTGTGGATTACGTTTCGACTGGACTGTTTCTTGGTTTCAAGGTTGTCGGTAGTAAGACCACAAGGTCGAGTATAAAAGCGGTATTCGCGGTTAATGATGGTAGATGCAGATTGGATATACCACTAACCGAAGAGAGTAAGCTCATGACGATACACAACCAGACGCATCTTGGCGTGATGAGGCAACGACTGTCTAAAGTCACTCTTGACACATGGGATTCGCTATTATCTAATTCTACTCGCGAAAGGGTTTACATCGTTACTGGCAATCTGTTGTCGGGTATTGCCTATGCCAAGGAGTTCGGCAAGAATGTGGGCAACCGTAAATTGCGCCAGTTGGCAATGAACAAAGGGCGTGGACATCTCGTCACCTATACCGACGACATGGGGCGTGTAAAGAACGGCTATATGCTATCAAGGATGTTCCGCCCTACAGATATTCAGCTTTATGCACCAAAATCATAAAAATATGAGAACAGAACTAAATAATAATGCCACACTACTTCTGAAAGATGGCAATGTGGCACATGTTAATAACATCATCGGCAGCGGCGGACAAGGGTTTGTCTATTCCGTCACAGTAGATGGCGAAGAATATGCCCTGAAATGGTATAAACAGAATCCGGGAAACGTGTTCTATGAGAACCTGCAGAAGAATGCAGAAGACGGAGCTCCTTCATCATCGTTTCTGTGGCCAAAGGCTGTAACAAAGGTGAAGTATGGCAGTTTCGGCTATATCATGCCTCTCAAGCCTGAAGGCTATTACGAGTTTAGCCAGTACAGACTGGCAAAGGTTCGTTTCTCCTCGTTCAGAGCAATACTGAACGCTGCCATCGAGTTGTGTGAGGCATTTAGGCTTCTTCACGCTAAAGGACTTTCTTTTCAAGACTTGAACGATGGTGGCTTTTTTATACATCCCGATACTGGACACCTGTTGATATGCGACTGTGATAACGTATTTCCGCATGGCGAGAGTTCGGGAGTGCTTGGCAAAGCAAGATACATAGCACCAGAGATTGTTTTGGGCAAGAACATGCCAAACAGTTATTCTGATCGTTTCAGCATGACGGTGATACTATTCATGCTTTTCTGCATTGACCATCCGTTTGAAGGAATGAATGTAGTTCGCTATCCATGTATGACCGAGGAGATAGAACGACGATTGTTCGGCGAGCAGCTTTGCTTCATGTATGATGATGCGGACACAAGGAATAGACCCGTGCGTGGTATTCACTCGAATGCGATAACGATGTGGAACTTGCTGCCCGATGTACTGAAGGATTCTTTTAAGCAGGAGTTTGCCAAAGCTAAATTGGATGCGCCCGAAACGAGAATGACAGAGATGCAATGGATAGATGTCTTTACTGGTGTTCGCGACTCACTCGTGAAATGTCCGTTGTGCGGCGACGAATCGTTCTTTAGAAGAACTGGTGTGGTATGTATCAATCGCAACTGCAGGGGAGCATCAACAGCAGAAATGTGGATGGAGACCGAAAACCGTTCTATTCCGCTTTTCAATAACAACATCCTGCGTATGGGTAAAAGCGATGCCGTAACGGGACGTGTGGCATTGAAGCCTGGAGGCAACAATATTCTTCTCGTTCAGAATCTCACTACTCATGATTGGAGAGTAATCACTCCTTCCAACAAAAGTGTTACAGTTACTCCACGAGGTTTCTTCCCTGTCAAGGATGGGATGAAAGTAGAGATAACAGATAACGAATCAACAATAACATATACAATAACCCATTAAATAATATCGAAAATTATGGCACTTACCGATTACGAACTTACGCCTGCGGCTCGTCGCACACTCAACCTCTTTCTTATGATTGACGTCTCAGGCAGTATGGCTGGAGAGAAAATAGCTGCCGTGAATGATGCTGTGCGAAATGTTATCCCTATAATCAACAATATAGGCGAAAGCAATCCGGATGCAGAAATCAAGCTTTCTGCCATGACGTTCAGTGACACAGTTGTTTGGCAGACCCCACAACCGGTTGCTGCATCTCAACTGTCATGGAGCGATCAGACTGCCAGCGGTATGACCTGTTTGGGCAAAGCTTGCAACGAACTTAATCGTCAGCTCTCGCACAAGACTGGTTTTCTGAAATCAGCCTCTGGCTCATACGCTCCTGTAGTAATTCTCCTTAGTGATGGAGGTCCTACTGACGACTTTAACGAAGGAATGAAAACTTTGGAAGGAAATGCGTGGTTCCGCCATTCTACACGTATATCCATTGCGATAGGTAACGATGCTGATACCAACGTTCTGGGTACGTTTACTGGCAATCCCGAGTTGGTGTTCCGTGTTCACAACATAGATGCTTTGAAGGCTGTAATAAAGGTTGCAGTTGTCACTTCATCTATGGTTTGCAGTCAAAGCTCTTCGGTCTGCACATCCTCATCAAACACAATGGCAACTCCCTCAAAATCTCAACTTACGGCTGATGCCATCGCTACGGAGCTACAAGGTGAGTTGGGCATAGATGTTGGCGACGATGCATTAATGAACGAACTGGACATTGACGAATTCGACTGATCATGAGATATGTTCACAACCAAACCGTAAAGGGTGCGAGCCATGCTGATGCTGGAGGAGAGTGTCAGGATGCCTCGCTATCCTGGACGGCTGAAGACATGGCTATGATTATTGTGAGTGACGGTCATGGTGGAGAGAGACATAAGAATAGTGCTGTCGGTGCAAAGTTATCTTGCCAAATAACGATGAGCCATCTGCGCGAGTTTTGCAACAATGTCGGGAATGTATGGCTAATCCACAACCCCAAGAATACTATCAGACGACTCTGTATAAGCATATTGGCGGAATGGATTCACGAAATATCCTGCATACAGGACGCCGATGATATTGTTTCATACGGTTGCACGCTTATTGCTTATGTCCAAACGAAGCATTTCTGGTTGGCATTGCAGATAGGTGACGGCAGGTGCGTTGTGCTCAACAAAGCTAACGAGTGGAGCCAGCCAATTCCATGGGACGATCGTTGTATGCTGAATATGACTACGTCGCTTTGTGATGAAGATGCTGTTAATGAGTTCCGTTTTGCATACGGAGATGCAGAATCCATGCCGAAGGCTGTGTTTCTCTGCTCTGATGGTGTTGATGGAACATTTGGGTCTGGAGATTTGCTTTATGGATTTTATGCCAATATCATGAAATCTGTTAGCGATGACGGTATCGGAAAAGTTACTACACAATTACCAGAAGTGCTCTCTCATTACAGCAGGACAGTCAGCAAGGACGACATGAGCATTGCTTTTATGCTATAATTACAAGAATATTCTATAATAAAATAAACAAAACAAACAATGGAGAAAAATCAAATGATGGATATGCATGTTGAAAAGGGTCTTGACTCTGAAAATGTCATAGACTGCGGTTCGCTCGACCCTCTGTTCGAGGAAGCTGCACGCATAATCGTAACACTGCGGTCGGGCTTTGCCTCGTTGATTCAACGGCGCTTGTCTATCGGCTACGACCGTGCGGTCAGAATTATGGACCAGTTGGAAAAGGCTGGAATCGTGGGCGTGGCACAGGGAAGCAAGCCGCGAGAAGTGAAGATTCAAGATGAGAACAGCTTGGAGAATCTGCTTGTGGCATTGCGCCGAATAACTAAAATCAGTAACATTCTGACTAACGAAGAAGCATACAAAGACATTGTTAATATGCTGAAGCAGAAAGGTGACAAGCGATACATTGCCGTGCCTGATTGGGAAGACGAATGTGAAGGCGATGACGGTGACGGAACAGAAGTGTCAATATTCGGCATCGGACTGGATGACGATGATGAAATCTGTGTAGCTGCTGTTGTTGACAATATTGGCTATGGTCATGGCCCTGACGATTTCCCGCAGGAATGGACCAAGGCCACAGAACTTTATGAGCCAGACTATTGTGCCTTCCATAGATTCGTTGCCGATAACATCGACAAAGCAATGACAAAGGAGGAAGCTGACGAGGTAACAAAAGAATATTGGTATGCAATCATAAAGTAACTAAATTGACGATAGCAATAAAATCGTCATCAATCAGATTTATTTTGGTAGAATTTATTTATAGGGTAGCGTAACATAACCGTAATACAATCCTGTTACGTTACCCTAACGTATATTATTTCAGTAGTTTCACAACGTCTTCAACATTAATACCAGTCATTGTCGAAATTTGTTCTTCTGTCATTCCTTTGTCGAACAACGCTTTAGCCATATTGCGTAGTTGTTGGCTTTTCTGTGATAGTTGTTCGTCTTTCTGTGATAGTTGTTCGTCTTTCTGTGATAGTTGTTCGTCTTTCTGTGATAGTTGCAGATCTTTTTCCTTCAGTATTTTGTCGCGCTGCATAATGGCTGTATCTCGGTCCTCAATGGCTTTATAGTATTCGTCCTCAACATTCATATCCTGTCGCATTTCTGAGTTTGCAGCAGCAGCTGTGAGTTTATGCAGCACGTACAACATGTCATTGTCGTCAGCATATTTGTCCTCGTCTATAGTAAGCACCTGCTGTGTGTCGCCCTCAATTTGGGTTTGGTCGAACACGCTGAGCACCTTCTCAAGCCTATTGTTTACATTGCCATGCAAGAGAGGTATCTGTACTATGATGCTGTTGTGTGTAAGACTCTCCACGAAAGGTTCTTCACTGCCTTCCTTTACTATATTTCCATTATAGTCGAATACGTCATGGTTGACATACACTATAGGCTCCTTTATATTGCCCACCTTGTGTCCGAGGAGATAGACAGCCACCATAGGATAGGCAAATCCTTTCTCATCTGCTTCGCGTATGTTGTTTTTGTTGCTGTATTGTGCACCGAGATACTGGCGGAAACGTAGCGTCTCAGTGTTGAGCCACGTCTTTTGCAGCTCTATAAGCACAATGCGATCCTTTGTCACATCGCCTTCGCGCTCACGTACAGTTGCAGCGAAGTCAATGCGGAACATTGACAACGTGTCGCGTGTAGTGTTGCTGTATTCATGCGGACGCACCGTCACGTGAACCACTTCTTTCTTCAGCAAAGCCGACAACATGGTCTTGGCTATGCGCTCGTCCTCCATGATGTATTTGAACACGGAGTCGTAAATCGGATTGGCTACATGTATAATCATAACGTTCTGTTTTTATTACTTTTACAAAAGTAGATAAAAATCTCGAATAATATAAATGAGTATGATTGAAATTTTATTGTTTACATTCTAAAAATAGAACAAATAGGTACACAAATTGTGATTTATGTATAAAAACTGAGCAATTTTGATTCATGAATCATAATTGTCATTTGTTGAACGATTTGTTTACATACATGTTTAGGATAGTTTGTATCTTTGCATCGTAATCAGAACAGAATAGGAAATACAAATTATTTTAAGTTGCTTTCAAGCGTAGAAAGTATGATTGTCATAGATTGATTAGTTGTAATAAGTAGTAGTAAAGATTGTTTAGTAGATTAGTAATAGGTTAATAATAGGTTTGTTGATTTAGTTAGTAAAGAATAGGATTGTTGTTTTAGTTAGATTAACAATAGGTTAGTTTGAGTTAGTAAAAAGATATCAGGATTAACACACAGGCGAGGGGCAGGAGAAGATTCCTACCCCTCGCTTCGTTTTTGTATATATGTCACAGTCTTGTTATATAAAGAAAATTGCTCCCAGTGGCTGATAATTTTAATTTATATAGCCATTGCCAGTGGCTGATATTACTATTCGTTCATACGCTGTAAAAAATGTTTCATGTAACAAATTTTGGCTTCGATGAACGATTATTTAACTTCTGTCAGCGTTTGAATTTCTAATTTTGCATCGTCGAAACACCCCAATGGCTTACGTTCTGCAAATGGGAACGTTTCCATTGGCTTAATAACTGGAAAGATAATATAAAACTTAAACCTTATACATTATGTATTCCAACAGTAACTATACAAAATTATCAGTTCTTGCTCTCGCTTCAATGATGGTGATGACAGCAAGCGCACAGAACGACGACAATGCAAAGTCCTCTAATTCTAAGGAGGAGGGCGACCGCAATGTGATGCTCAACGCTGCGAGTGCTAACGGTCCGCGTGAGATACAAATCGGTCTGCCGTCTGCTGACGTAAATGTATTGGAGAACGGATTGCCCGTAACTTATGCCACCAGTCCTCACCCCGTCAATGCCACTTGGCGCTCGGATGCAAGCCTTTCGCATGTGGGTTTGCTGAAGATTTCAGAGACTGCGATTACCACTGGCAACATTGGCTATGCCGTCAATTCGCAGACACAGCTCGGCAAAGAGGGCTTCCAGGGTACTCTCAACTATAAGACCAACCATTTTGGTCTGCAGGAGTTCTCGCTCAATATGAATGGACAGATGGCAAAGGACCTCTTCTATAGTGTCAGCGCCTATCAAGACTTCGACCCAGGAACATTCAAGCTGCGCTCGTCACAGTATCAAGACCGCACCCAAATCTACAAGGCTGCGCTCACCAAGCGTTATGCCGAGGGCCGTGGTGAGTTGACAGCGATGTACAAGTACAGCAATTCACACCCCGTTTATAACTACGCTACACAGTCGGCTCCATTCATATATGTAGGCGACGGCTCTGTCAAGGAGTTTGGCAAGTTCAAACTCGGCACCACATCCTACCTGCCCATCGATGCTAACATCACCTATCGCGACATGCGCACTGGCGAACTCAAGCAGACATCGCTCTACGACTACGACGAAAACCGTTCGTCGGAGGTGTCATTGCTCAACAATCTTAGCTTCGGCGATGGTTTCAACTGGAAGACATCCGTTCGCTACGACCATGCACGCGGTGCCTTTGTCTATCAGACTCCGATGTCGCTCATCGACTTGCAGGCAGATGGTGCAGCCTCTACCTACAATTATAAGTATAGCGACGTGATGGGTGCTGCCAAGCAGTATAGTGGTCGCTACGTGCAGACTCGCATGTCGTGCCTCAACGCCGGAACCATCGACGAGTTGCTCTTCACCTCCGAACTCTCTAAACGCTTCAAATCTTCAACACTACGTGTGGGCATGAACGAGTGGTATTACGACATCGACTATTGCTCAAACACAACCATGTACGACCAGAGCGTACCCGAGGATGGCTCGTATGCCGTGCGCCTTTGGGATGCCAACAAGACACAGAGCGTATTCTACGACTTCAACAAGAACGCTTCTGAGTATTACAAGGGACACGAGAACAAGCTTGCCCTCTACCTCACACACGACTGGAACATCACTCCTAAGCTCAACGCCTACTACGGCGCACGTATCGAGTGGCAGCGTCTGAAGGGTGAGAATGCCGCTGTCAAGAATGCTGCAGGGGATTTCGTAGGACGTTTTGCCGACTACTATCTTGGCACAACAGCCCCTGATGGCACAAAGATTGCACCGACAAGTATGAAGTATGATTGGCTGAACTACGACTTCACAGCAGCCTTGACCTACCAACTTACCAAGAACTTCGGATTCACTGGCGACTTCACATACATCGTGCAGCATCCTAACATCTCGACATTCGCCCCGGCTTCATCGCCCAACACCGACAAAATCAGCGTGCCTCTGGGACGTGCAGGTATCTACTACAACAACAAGTGGCTGAGCCTCACATCGCTCTTCTCTTATATCTCGAAGACCAACAACAACTCTACGCTCAATCTGCAGCACGACGGCGAGATTAAGGCGGCTCCGTTGACATACGACATCCAGACATGGGGATGGACGACTGACGTGGTGGCTCACCCGTTCAAGGGCTTCGACTTCCACTTCCTCTTCACCTATCAGAAGCCGACATACAAGAAGTATGAGACCAGCGTGAAGTTCAACAGCGGCTATGTAGGCACAATCAACGCTACTGGCAACATCGTGGCTGAGATTCCTGAGGTGCTCATCGAACTTGACCCGAGCTACATGATTACACCAGCTTTGAAGATTTGGACTTCGTTCCGCTACTTCTCTAAGACCTATGCCAACATCAACGAGGCTTACTACTTCAACGGTCACTGGGAAACATTCGGTGGACTCAACTGGCAGGCTAACAAGCGTCTCTCGCTCGGATGTACCGTTGTCAACTTCCTCAACCAGACTGGAGCCAAAGGCAGTATCGCTGGTGCCGAACTTATCACCAAGGACGAGGCTAAGGGCATCAAGAATCAGCTGATGACTGGCTCTTATCTGCGCCCATTCACAGTGGAGTTCACAGCAAGTCTTAAATTCTAAAAACCAAATAACAAAATGAATACAAAGTTATTCCTTTCAGCAATGGCTCTCGTAGCAGCGTCAGCCTCTGCACAAACCATCGAGACAGCCCAGCGTGGCGACACAACAGTCATCACAGTTAACAACCCTACCAAGTACCTCATCCTCCCCGTTGAGGAGAACCGCCCCGAGGCTCAGGTATTGCTCGACAACGGTAAGAAGACCGATACTTGGATGGACGTTCGACTTGCCATAAACAAGACCGACTACAATGTGCCATTCGCCCTCTCTAAGGGCAAGAAGGCTGTAGTTAAGATTGTAGGATTGCCCAAGAATGCCGTGGCTCTGAAGGAGATGAAACTCTCTGACACCTTCGACACCACCAATACCGACTACTATCGCCCCATCTATCATCACACTCCACTCTATGGATGGATGAACGATGCCAACGGACTGACTTATAAGGATGGCGAGTATCATCTCTACTTCCAGTACAACCCATACGGTTCGAAGTGGGGCAACATGCACTGGGGACACTCCGTTAGCCGCGACCTCGTACATTGGGAGCATCTCGACCCAGCTATCTCGCGCGACCCGATGGGCCACATCTTCTCGGGTAGCACAGTGGTTGACACACGCAATTCGGCTGGTTTCGGCAAGAACGCCATCATCGCCTACTACACTTCGCACAGCATGCACGACGGCAAGCAGGTGCAGGTGCAATGCATGGCATATAGCAAGGACAACGGTCGCACATTCACCAAGTATAAGGGCAACCCCGTAGTGACTCCGTTTGACGGGCTGGAGAACTTCCGCGACCCGAAAATCTTCTGGTATGAGCCTACAAAGTCATGGTATATGATTGTGTCTGCCGACAAGAACATGCGCTTCTATCAGTCGAAGAACCTCAAGCAGTGGAAGTATGTGAGCCAGTGGGGTGAGGGATTCGGCGCACAGCCCAATCAGTTTGAATGTCCCGACTTCTTCCCGTTGCCAGTCGATGGCGACAAGAACAACCAGAAGTATGTGATGATTGTCAACATCAACCCAGGCTTTGCGTTTGGCGGTTCAGCCACTGAGTACTTCGTAGGCGAATTTGACGGCAAGGAGTTCAAGTGCGATTCGAAGCCTCAGACCGTTAAGTGGCTCGACTGGGGCAAGGACCATTACGCTACCGTTACATTCTCTAACCTTGGCAGTCGCATCGTAGCTGTGCCTTGGATGAGCAACTGGCAGTATGCCAACGTCACTCCGATACAGCAGAACCGTGGTGCCAACGCCTTGCCACGCGAGTTGAAACTCTTCTCTAACAATGGCGAGGTGTATATGTCAGCCAATGTTGTTGACGAGGCACGCAAACTTCGCAAGGAGACAAAGGAACTTGGTAATCTCAACGTAGACAACGCCAACCCATTCATACAGCGCAATCTCTTCGCTAACAACGACGGCGCTTTCGAGTTTGAGGCAGACGTTACCCCCGACAACTCGGACGTAGTGGGCATCTCGCTCTACAACGACAAGGAGGAGCGCACACTCATCTATCTCGACCTTAAGCAGAAGCGCATCGTGATGGATCGCTCAGAAAGCGGACTCACCGACTTCGGCAAACTTGCTGAGCGTCACGACATCGAGAAGCGTGCTGAGGCTGCCGGCGAGATGAAGGGCAAACTCTCGCAGGACATCGTAGTAAACTTCAAGAACGATTTCGCACTCGGTACATGGGCACCACTTTCGCTCTGTGGAGCAGAGAAGAAGACCTATCATCTGGACGTATTCGTTGACAAGTGCTCTGTGGAGCTGTTCGTTGACGGTGGTCGCATAGCAATGACCAACCTTGTATTCCCCACCACACCATACAACAACATCAAGGTGTACGCCGAGGGAGGCAAGGCAGAGGTGAACAACCTCAATCTTTATAAGTTTGGATTGTAATTAATTAGGAGGTACGACTCGGAGTTCAGAGACCGTACCTCCTATTTTTAAGTTGTCCCTTCACTATTCGCCAGCACGTCTACTGTATTTATTTTTTTCTTTTTAAATCTGCAATACTGCAATTCAGTATGTAGGGATGTGCTTTAACCGATTGAGTATATGTTGGTTATGAGTATATTTGAGGCTTGCAGTAGCAGATTTTCTACTGCAATAATCTGCCACTATCTGCAATATATAGTCACTCTTCTTGCATTGTAAAGTTATTCAGTAAAGAATCAAATTGAGAGTGAAGCATTTTAGTAAAACAACAAGAAAAGTGTAAAGTAAATCAGTCAATGTCGCAAACAAGCCTTAGTCGCATTGCAAACAAGCCTTAGTTGCGATGCAAACAAGCCTTAGTTGCGATGCAAACAAGCCTTACTTGCAATGCAAACAAGCCTTACTTGTAGGTTGACAATTTGAAAAATTGCAGATGTTGCAGATGAAATCCCAATCTGCAAGCAATCTGCAATGTGGCTAACTCATTGTTGTATAAATGATTATCTGCAATACCGCACATGGAATTGCAGTATTGCAGATAAAAAAAGTAAAAATGTTTTTACGTGCGAAATCGTGCGTGACGATTATTTAGTAACCATTGTTCTGTTTGTACAATCCCGGCACATAGTAGAGCTGGTTGTATGGTATCGGATAGAACTCGTTCTTGCCAGCTGTGTAGTGGGCATCCTTCAGATATGTGGCGTAGGTCTGTCCGTCGTACACGTCGTTCTGCTCCTTGGCGAAGTAGGCGTTGAGTGTCTTGGAAGCCATGCCCCAACGACGCAGGTCGAAGTAGCGTCCGTTCTCCATAGCAAGTTCCAGTCGGCGCTCCCAGCGCAGACACTTACGTGCAGTTTCCTTGTTCTGGAAGTAAGACTCGGGGTAGAGTGCTATGTCGCACTGATTCTCTGCGTATGCGATGTGCTTGTTTACAGAGTTCTTGGCACGCTGGCGTATGTCGTTGATGATAGAGCGAGCCTCGGTGAGGTTGTCTGTTTCGATGAGAGCCTCAGCACGCATAAGCATTACGTCGGTGTAGCGGAATACGTAGTCGTTCATGGCGAACGCCTGCCATGAGCCATTGTAGGTTTCGCCCTTAGAGCGTTGTGGCACTTCCTTCATCGAGCAGTAGTAGCCGTAAGTGTTAGGTGTGCGGCTATTAGCCTTAGTGAGGGTGTATTCCTCTTCATACTTGTATGGGAATGTCGGCATGCCCACGGTGTGGAAGAGGCGTGGATCCCATTTCTGAGCATTAGGCTCACCATTGATGGGGTAGTCGATGGTCTTGTTGTAGTCGTCGAACTCGGGCAGACCATTCTTAGTCTTGAATGCACTCACGAGGTCTTGCGACGGTTTGTGGAAGTCCCATCCGCACGACCACATACCCCATACGCCATTAAGCATGTTGCTCCAGTTGGCACGACCGAATGTTGTGTTGTCGTCCTTGTAGTCGGAAGTCTGCACAGCGAAGATGCTCTCCTTGCTGTTTTTTTCTTCGGGGAGGAAGATGTCGCCGTAGTCTTCAAGATAACCATAGTAGGGCGAGTTCTTCACCACATTAGTATATTCCACCACCTTCTGCATATATTGCTTGTTGATGTGGTCGTAGCCATTGGAGGCTTCGTAGCCGTCGCCGTATGCGAGGGCGAGATAGCACTTGGCAAGATATGATGCGGCAGCGATTTTGTTGACGCGGTTCTTGTCTTTCTGTACTTCTGGCAGCACGTCGTAAGCCTCCTTGAAGTCGTTGATGATCTTGCCGAACAGTTCGTCGTATGTGAACTCGTCGTTGCGAGTCTGCTCCTGTAGGTTGTTCTTGGTGACGTTCTCGTCAATCCAAGGCACCTGGCGGAACATGTTGATGATCTTGAAGTAGAAGTGAGCACGTAGGAATTTCACTTCGGCTATGCGCTGCTTGCATGTCTCTTCGCCCAGTTTGCTGTCGCCATACTGCTCAAGCGAGAGCAGCGCACGGTTGCAACGGCTCACTGCGCAGTAGAGGCGATACCACAGTTCGTCAAACTCGCCCGATGTAGAGGTCATAGTCGACCATATCTCCATGGGATGATAGCCTGTGTCGGTGGTGCCCGAACCGCCCTTCAAGCAGTCGTCCGACGACAAGTCGCCATAGGGCCAGAGGTTGAACGGATAAGAATACCAGCAGTCGCCGAGCATGGCGTAAGCTGAAGTCACCATTTCATCGGGGCGGATGAAAGCCTTTTCTTCGTCAATGACACCCTTGGGCGTCTCATTGAGGAAGTCGCTGCATGATGTTGCTGTGGTGAGTGTCAGCATCGCTGCGAATATGTATTTATATAGATTTTTCATTGTTTGGATTCTTTAAATTGTTTGGATTTCTTGTTATATCAATCTCTGCTTAGAAGCCTATCTGTAGTCCGAACGACACTGACGAAGAGTGTGGATAAGCCCAGTTGGGGTTCTCGGGGTCGGAGATGGTGAAGCTGTTGCTCTTCCATGTGAACAGATTCTGACTAGAAACATATACACGAGCCGATGTCATATTGAGTTTCTTCAAGAGTGAGTCGGCGAAGTTGTAGCCTATTTGCAGTGAGCGTAGCTTCATCCAGTTGCCATGCTCTACGAAATATGTCGATGCACGTCCCTCGTCGCCAGTATTGTTTGTGGTAAGGGCAGGGATAGAAGACGATGTATTGTCCTTGGTCCATGCTCCAAGCAGGCGGTTGCCCTTGTTGCTTCCGGCATCGGTGATGCTCCAGAAGTCGGTTTGGAATTTCTGATTGTTGTATACATCCACACCGCAGACACCCTGGAAGAACATCGAGAGGTCGAAGTTCTTGTAGCCGAGCTGTACGTTCAGACCCCAGTTGAAGTCGGGCACAGGATTGAAAATCCATGTCTGGTCGTTGGCATCGATAGTGCCGCTGTCGTCGAGGTCGGCATATTTCAGACCGCCCACACGTGCGTTGGGCTGACCAGAAGCCTTCACTTCGTCTTCGTTCTGGAAGAGTCCATTCACCACGTAGCCCACGATTGAGCCATAAGGCTGCTTCGACTGCACGAGATTCTCCTTCATTGTGTGTGCATACGAACCGGTAGTGGTAGACGGCAGATATGTCACCTTGTTGCGGAAGAAGTCGATGTTGGCAGACACGTCGTAGCGCAGACCATACTTAGTGGTGTGGCGATAGCCTACGCTTGCCTCCATACCCACGTTGCGGAGCGACGGACCGTTTGACCAAGTTGCGCCGCCCTCACCAACAGCACCGAGAAAAGCCGGCGAGATGAGCATGTCCTTGACATCCTTGATATATGCGTCGACAGCTCCATAGAGTTCTTGATTGAACAGCGAGAAGTCGGCACCCACGTTATACTGTATTGTAGTCTCCCACTTCAGGTTGTCGTTGCCAGTCTGTATGGCGCGGAATCCAGATGGGAAGATGCCCGTGCCTTGACGATAGAGGTCGTAAGCGGTGGATGTCACACGGTCGGAACCATAGTCGGCTACATAGAGTCCGTAGCGAGCTGTGTTCGAAATCTCCTGGTTGCCGGTCTTGCCCCATGATGCACGAATCTTGATGTCGTCTATCCACTTTGCCTTTAGGTTCTTAGAGAGGCGATAGCCGAGAGTGGCAGCGGGGAAGTTGCCATAACGATTGTTCTTGCCAAAGCGCGACGAGCCATCGCGACGTATGGTGAACGAGGCGAGAATGAGGTCTTGCCAGTTGTAGTCAACCTTGCCGAAGAACGATGCCAACGAATAGTCTGAGCCTATACCCGAAGCACGCTCAATGCCCGTTGCAGCGTCGGGCCACATATAGTCCTTGTCCTCTATTACGAAGGTCTGGGCGTAGGCTCCCACATCCTCAACAGTCTGCTTGTGAAGCTCCATACCAGCGAGCACCGTAAAGTCGTGGTCGCGTGCTATCTTGAAGTTGTAGTTGGCTGTGTTACTCCATGTCCAGCGAACGTCGTCGTGGGCAGAGAGTGTTGTGCTCGGAATGTTATTGTTGACGATGTCCGACTTGAATGTGTGGCTCATTGAGTGAATGAACGAGTGATAGTAGTCGAGACCAAAGTTAGAACGGAGCATAAGTCCCTTCAGTGGTTTCACGTCAACATAGGCATTGCCAAACACGCGCCATATCTTTAGGGCGTTGTCGCGATTCATATACATTTCGCGCAGAGGGTTCTGACGGTCGCTCATGCCACCTACTGGGCCGCCAAATGTGGTGCCGTCCTCTTCATATACAGGAACTGTAGGCGACATCTTTAGCGCATTCTCCATTGGGGCGCAGTCCACCTGCTTTGAATAAGTGACTGTAGCATTCTCGCCAACACTCACTATCTTGTTGACATTGTATGTAGAGTTGAATCGGGCAGAGAAGTTCTCGAAGTTGGAATACTTCAATATACCGTCGTTCTTCTTGTAGCCGGCAGAAAGAAGACCGGTGAACTTATCAGTGGCACCCGACAGAGAGAGGTCGTAGCTCTGCATGAATCCAGTGCGTGATATCTCGTCGAGCCAGTCGGTATCCGACAGTCGCATTGTCTTCTTGGCATTGATGTAGCCATCGTATGCACCATTGACGGTGTATGTCTTGTAGCTATTGGTGGCTGGGTCGTAAGCCTTGATGGTGCGTCCGTTGGAGGCGTTGAGGTCAAGACCATAGTTGCGTGCATAAGCTACGGGGTCGATGCCGTCGTTGAGGGCAGCCTGAGCCATTGCTGTGGCATACTCAGATGTGTTGCAGAGTTTCATCATCGACTGCGAGTTGTAGAACTGCGCTGTGAGATTGGTAGAGAAGTCGACGTTAAGCTTGCTGCCCTTCTTGCCACGCTTAGTGGTGATGATGATGACACCATTGGCAGCACGCGAACCATATATAGATGCCGAAGCCGCATCCTTGAGCACCTGCATACTCTCGATGTCGTTCATGTTGAGCGAATTGAGGGCTGTGGTTGTAGGCACTCCGTCGATGACAAACAATGGGTCTTGTGATGAGTTGAACGAACCAATACCACGTATGCGAACCGTACCCGTGCCAATAGGCGAGCCGTCAGTAGAGATAGTCATGCCAGGCACCTTGCCTTGCAGCGAGCGCATAGGGTCGGTATCGGCAGATGATTTGAGGTCTTTGGTGCTCACTACCGACACCGAACCAGTCAAGTCGGCTTTGCGCTGCACCTGATAACCAGTCACCACCACCTCACCAAGCACCTCAGAGTTGTCCTGGAGTACAATCTTTAGGTTGTCGCCAGCCTTCACCTCCTGGTCCTTGCATCCTATATAAGAGATGATAAGGGTTTCGCCGGGTTTTACGTTGAGTTTGAAGTTGCCGTCTATATCGGTCACTGTGCCCATGTTGTTGGCTCCCTTCACCTTCACTGATGCACCAATAATTGGTTCGCCAGTATTGTCGGTCACCGTTCCACCAATGCCGTTGGTCTGTGCGTATGCGCCAGAGCTGGCGAGCATGAGCATACTTACTAAAGCTACTTTTGCTTTTTTCATAAGATATACGTTTTTGTTTTTTTGGGTTTAAGTTTACGGTTGCAAAGTTATAGGACAAAAAACGAGTGATATTTCATGAATCGTTCACAAAATATCACTCATGTTACATGCAACAATCGTTGACGGGATAGTCAAAAATGTTGGGTGATTTCTTATTTTGCTATGTAAATCTAAACCTTCAATTCTTCTCTTACATCCGTAGGATACTTGTCATACTGCTTCTTGAAGCATGATGAGAAGTAGCCTGGGGTGGCAAATCCCACTTCGTTGGCTATTTCGGATACGGTTTTGTCGGTGGTTTTGAGTAGCTGCATGGCTCGTTTGAGTCTTGTTTCGCGCAGTATTTCTATAGGAGTCATGCCCGTAAGAGCTTTCACTTTGCGATAGAGTTGCACACGAGATAGTCCCACTTCGTCGCCGAGGTCCTCTATTTTGAGGTTGGTGTTAGACATGTGCTTCTCCATAGCCTTGAGGAATGTGTCGAGGAATCGGCGGTCGGGCGAAGGGGAGTTGTGAGTTTTGAGTTGTGAGTTTTGAATTGTTGGCTGCTCCGATGAGGAATTTTGAGCCTTGAACAGTTGGTGTAGCTTCTGTCGGTTGGCAAGAAGTGAGGCTATATTGGCAATAAGCAGGTCGGCGCTGAAGGGTTTTGTCATGTATATGTCGGCACCAGTCTGTAGTCCCTCGATGTGTTGTTGCTCGCTACTGCGGGCTGTAAGTAGCAATACGGGGATGTGGCTTGTTGCCTCGTGTTGCTTAAGACGCGAGCAGAAGGTAAGTCCGTCCATTACGGGCATCATCACATCCGACACAACTATGTCGGGTACGCTCTCCACTGCGAGTTTCAGTCCACTTTGTCCGTCGGCTGCCTCTATCACATAGTAGCGGTCGAGCAGCAGCGTGCGCAGATAGGCACGCATGTCGGCGTTGTCATCCACGATGAGTACGGTGGCGAGTTCGTCAGCATTGTCGTTGATGAGTGAGTCGTGTCTACTCTCTTGCACAGCCTTGCGGCTTGCCATAAGCTGTTGGTCGGTAGTAGCGGTGGAGTCGTCGATGGTGGCGCGGTTCTCTCGGCGGAATAGCAATACGTCACCAACAAGGCGTTGCAGTTGCTCCACATTGCGCTTAATGATGTCGATGAGTTGCTGCGAATCGCCTTTGCCAGCAGCCAGTTGGTTTACAGGTCCAGCTATAAGCGTAAGCGGAGTGCGCAACTGATGTGATGCATTGGTGAAGAATCGTGTCTGTTCGTCGTTCAGTTCACGCATGTGGCGGTTGGCACGACGTGTGGCATGTACGGCACGCCATGTGGTGAAAACAGCCACCGCCAATAGCAAGATGACGAGCAATGACACTATGAGCAGAGCACGTTGTATGTGATAGAAACCCAGATAAGTCTCAAGTTTAGATTGTATCGTAGCAAGATATTGGTTTTGCTTCATTAGCGAGTTGCTACTCAGCGAAATGTCGGCTACATTTTGCGGTGTTATAACAAAGCTCTTCATGTTGTTAACACGTTCAAATGGTTTGCCCTCAAGAATGCGCACGGCAAGGGCTATCACTTCTTCGCCGTGAGTAGGGTAGATGTATGAAGCCGCGAGCTGTCCGTTTTGAACAGCGTCTATGCCCTCGCCTGGTAGTCCGTCAATGCCAATAAAGCGGATTTCATGCTCTTTGTGCAACTCTTTGGCAGCCTCGTAAGCTCCTACGGCTGCAAGGTCGCTATGGCAAAAAACAATGTCGGCAGTCTTGCCGTCCTTCAACCATTGACGCATGATGCGCTTGCAGTCGTCATACGACCATTTGCTTGGCATATAATGATAGTCAATATATGTCGCGCGGCTAATGGCTTCGCTGAATCCTTCATGTCGTTGTGCGGCAGGCGAAATCTCAAGTGGTCCGGTCATTTCTAGCACTATGGGACGTCGACCTTCCGTCTTCACGCTGTCGCGACATAACATTGCTGCATATTCCGCCATCTTTCGTCCTGCTTCAAGATTGTCGCCACCAATGTAGGCGGTATAGTCTTTCAGTGCAGTGGTGCGGTCGAAGAAGACAATGGGGATGTTTTTGTCGCGAGCACGTTGCAGACTACCATTCAGAGCATGATAGTCGTTAGGCGAAACCACAAGGAGATTGACACCCTCATTGATGAGGCTGTCTATCTGTAGGCATTGGCGTTCGTTGCTGTTGTCGGCATCCTTTATAATCACCTTAACGTCGGTGTCGTAGAGATGTTGTGCTGATAGCATCTCAATGTTGGCTTTATCGCGCCAGCGTCCACCCACACACTGCGACACACCTATTTTATATTTATAGTTGGTGGTGCAACCAGTGGCGAGCATAAGCGTCGCAAGCAATATAAATAATGTGTTATAAGTCTTGGTTTTCATATATGTTTTAGGTTTTATTATTTCCAACAGCAAAGTTAAATAAATTTTTGATAAAGGACAGTCAATAAATTTAACTATTCACTCAAGGATTGTTTCAGATGATGATTTCTGCAAGTTTAGGAAACATAAGTCACATGCTCATTGTGATATAAAACGTAATTTTGCAGCAGAAATCTGTCGTCTACAGTTTCAGCTATTTTGATAATTCTAAAAACCTACATAAATATGAACAAGAATTTAATTAGCCGCACAGCGGCAGCGTCGTTTATCTTAGGACTTGCTATGGCAGCTTCGGCGCAAGAGACTCGTTTCCTCAGTAGCAATCACTGCATCTATCGTGTGGACAACTCACAGAAGGTGCTGCTCTTGCCAGTGCAGGAGAAGGCAGAGATGTGCAACGTAAAGGTTGTGGATGGCAACCATCAGGTGAAGGCAATAAACGTCCGCCTTGCATCCAATCATATTGACTATTATGTACCCCTATATCTTGACGAGTTCAAGGATAGCAAGGGTCTTTCGTTAGACATTCATGTCAATGGCACATATCGTAATGATGGAGGTGTTTCGGGATTCACCTGCTGGAAGAACATGAAGTATGCCGACTCGTTCGACATGACCAATCGTGAGCAGTATCGCCCCATCTATCATCACACTCCTGCTTATGGATGGATGAACGACCCTAACGGTATGTTCTACAAGGACGGTGTGTGGCACCTCTACTATCAGCACAATCCCTACGGCTCACATTGGGAAAACCTGTCATGGGGACACTCTACTTCGACCGACCTTATGCATTGGGAGTTCCAAGGCGAGGCTGTTGAGCCTGACGCTTGGGGCATGATATTCTCAGGCTCGGCTGTGGTAGACCACAACAACACTGCCGGATTTGGCAAGGGAGCAGTTGTAGGTATGTATACTTCGGCTGCCGAGAGCCAGACACAGAGCCTCGCTTACAGCACCGACAACGGCAAAACGTTCATAAAATACGAGGGCAACCCCGTGATTACGAGCAACACGCCCGACTTCCGCGACCCCCACATGTTCTGGAATGAGGACATCAAGAAGTGGAACATGATTTTGGCAGAGGGTCAGCACATGAACATCTACACATCTGACGACCTAAAGTCATGGACTCTCGAAAGCCAGTTTGGTGCCGAATATGGCAATCATGGTGGCGTATGGGAATGTCCCGACCTGATGAAGATGCGTGTTCGCGGTACAGACAAGTACAAGTGGCTGCTCATTTGCAACATCAATCCTGGTGGTCCGTTTGGCGGTTCTGCCACACAGTACTTTGTAGGCGACTTCGACGGCAAGAAATTTACATGCGAGACAGCACCCGAAGTGACACGATGGATGGACTATGGCAAGGATCATTATGCTACCGTCACCTTTGACAATGCTCCCGACGGACGTCATGTAGCCTTGGCGTGGATGAGCAACTGGCAGTATGCCAATCAGGTGCCTACCAAGCAGTATCGCTCGGGCAATTCAATTCCACGCGATCTTGACCTCTACGAATACCAAGGTAATACTTATTGCGGTGTAACTCCGTCGCCAGAAATGACAGCAGCACGTGCTAAGAAAGCTACTAAGACATTGACGGAGTCTTGCGAAATGGTGGTTACGTTAAAGGGAAGTGCCACTATCGCACTGTCTAACGACAATGGTGAGCAGGTGGTGATGACCTATGATGACAAGATTCGCACATTTACAATGGACCGTACTAAGAGTGGACTAAAGGACTTCAGCGACGACTTTGCAGCCGTAACTACAGCTCCGGTACATGGCAAGATGTCGCAGTTGCGTCTGTTCATAGACAAGAGTAGCATTGAAGCATTTGATGCCGAGGGCAAGATGGCAATGACAAACCTTGTATTCCCAACAAAACCTTACAACAAGGTGACTGTGAAGGGCAAGGCTAAGTATGTTGTTTATAATCTGAAGTAATGTTTCAAATGTTGCAGAAATGTTGTGTGATACGATTTTTGCAATCAGATGTAACATTATTTATATCCTCTCTGCTGCGTAAGCAATAACTTTGCAGCAGAGAATTTTCAAACAATCAACTAATAACTAAAAAAAGTTTATACACAAATGAGCAACTCAAACTCAAGTAAACTCACGCTCATCCCGGTGATGATAGCATTCTTCACAATGGGATTTGTCGACCTCGTCGGCGCTGTGTCCAACAACATGCAGGAGGACTTTGGATTGTCTGATTCGGCTGCCAACTTCTTCCCGTCGCTCGTGTTCTTCTGGTTTCTTATATTCTCGGTGCCTACGGGCATGCTGATGAACAAGATAGGACGCAAGAAGACAGTGCTCCTCTCTATTGTCATTACAACATTGGCGGTGTTCTTGCCTCTCTTCGACAGCTTCATGCCTACTAAGGAGAGCCAGCTCTGGCTGATGTACATCTCGTTCTCGCTTCTCGGCATTGGCAATGCCATCATGCAGACTTCTATCAACCCGTTGGTGACAATGCTTGTCAAGGGTCATTTGGCTTCGACACTCACCTTCGGACAGTTTGTCAAGGCAATAGCCTCGTTCATTGCTCCGCTTATCGCTGCATGGGGTGCTACAACAACGGCTCCGATTCTAGGACTCAGCTGGCGCATATTGTTCCTCCTCTTCTTTGTGGTAGGCATGATAGCTACATTGTGGCTCGGCATGACTCGCATCGAGGAAGAACCTATTGAGGGCAAGGCTTCAGGCTTTATTGACTGCCTGAAGATGCTTGGTTCGCCTATCATCCTGCTTTCGTTCATCGGCATCATGTGTCATGTGGGCATCGATGTAGGCACTAACGCCGTGGCTCCTAAGATTCTTCTGGAGCGTCTTGGCGGTGCAGGCGACACACTCAGCCAGTTTGAGTATGCCACATCTGTATACTTCGCATTCCGCACACTGGGCTGCTTCACGGGTTCGATACTTATGCGCAAGCTTAATATCCGCACCTTCTTTACTATCATCGTGCTTATGATGGCATTGTCAATGGTAGGCTTTGTGTTCGGTACAGAGAAGTGGGAACTTTGGGCTGCTATCGCTCTTGTAGGCTATGGCAACTCTAATGTGTTCTCCATCGTGTTCTCTCAGGCTATGCTCTCGGCTCCCGAGAAGAAGAACGAGGTTTCGGGTCTTATGATTATGGGCTTGTTCGGTGGCACAGTGTTTCCTCTCTTCATGGGCTTTGCCAGTGATGCTGCCAAAGAAGCAGGTTCACAGTATCCGCAGATTTGGGCTGCCGTAGTAATGGCGGTAGGAGTAGTCTATTTGCTGAGTTATATACCTAAAGTAAAACAATAAAACCTAATAATATGAATACAAAATATGTAGTAGGACTTGGTGAGGCACTCTGGGATGTGCTTCCTGAGGGAAAGAAACTTGGTGGTGCTCCTGCAAACTTCGCATTTCATGCAGGACAGTTTGGACTTAATTCCATAGCAGTGAGCGCACT
The DNA here is from genome assembly GCA_934183355.1 of uncultured Prevotella sp. Lineage (GTDB taxonomy): Bacteria > Bacteroidota > Bacteroidia > Bacteroidales > Bacteroidaceae > Prevotella. The sequence continues at coordinate 5,902 of CAKPST010000016.1, read as the reverse complement.
TGGTGAAGATAAACTTGCTGAAGAGACAATAGAGCAGCTTGAGGAGAAAAAATTACAGCATTGCATGCCACGTGTGCCTTATCCAACTGGCACCGTTCAGGTGACTCTCGACGACGAGGGCATACCTACATACGACATCAAGGAGAATGTGGCATGGGACAACATCCCCTTCAACGACGAGGTGAAGGCTGTAGCCGAGAACACCCGTGCCGTGTGCTGGGGCTCGTTGGCACAGCGCAACGTGGTTAGTCGTGAGTCAATATACAAGTTCCTCGACTCGACACCGAAGGATTGTATGAAGATTTTTGACATAAATCTGCGCCAGAACTTCTACACTAAGGACATTATCTGTGAGAGCATGAAGCGCTGCAACGTGCTGAAGATTAACGACGAGGAGTTGGTTCTCATTGGCAGAATGTTCGGTTATCCGGGCTTGGACATTGAGAATAAGTGCTGGCTAATACTTGGTAAGTACGACCTCGACATGCTCGTGCTCACCTGCGGTGTCAACGGCAGCTATGTATTCACACGTGGTACAATGTCGTTCCAGCCCACTCCGAAGGTGGAAGTGGCTGACACTGTGGGCGCTGGCGACTCGTTCACTGGCACATTCTGCGCTGCTATCCTTGCCGGACTGCCAGTTGCTGAGGCTCACAAGCATGCTGTTGAGGTGAGCGCTTATGTGTGCACACAGAATGGAGCGATGCCAGTGTTGCCGGGAGAGGTCAAGAAGTTCTAAGTGATGACGTAAAATTAACGCACAATTAACGAGTAAATTAACGGTTTAATTAACGGATAATTAACGCGAATTAACGACAAAGAAAAATATATAGTCGTTAATGCCGGTTAATTATCCGTTAATTAAGCCGTTAATTTTATCTTTAATTATTCGTTATTTTTATTGTTTTGCCGTTTGTTATCCATGCGAGTAGTCGGTCGGTGTGATGCCATAGCTCTTTTGAAACATTTTAGAGAAGTAGCTCGAATTGGAGAATCCCACCATATACATCACCTCCGACACCGAGAATCTGCCGTCGCGCAGCAGTATGGCAGCGCGTTGCATGCGTATATGTCGTATGAATTCTACGGGTGTCTTGCCCGTCATCTGCTTCACCTTGCGATAGAGCAGTTTTGAACCCAATCCGAGAGTCTCCTGAAGTCGGGTCACATTAAACTCAGAGTCGGCGATGTGAGCCTCCACTGTCTCAGTGATTTTAGCGAGCAGACGAGCGTCTGTGCTGTCAATGTCAGCCTTCTTTACTGCGGCAGGTTTGCTGACGTTGACAGATTTTGACGTGTCGTCAGTCTGTTTCGAGACGAATGTCAGTGTGATGTTGGTTGTCTCGTTGTCGCTTTCGACACTTGTTTGTGCTCCATTGTGCTCGGCAAACTCATGCACGAGAGCCAGAGTGTTGACGTCGGCAGTCTGCGTGTTGCCAGCCACCGAATAGTAGCGGTTGAACACAAACGGCATGTCAGCCTTGTCTATTGTCAAGCCTGGTATGCCCACCATAGCATTCACTTTTTCATTATCCATTGATATGGCGACATTTACGGGAGTGTCGGCATGGTGATTGCGCACAGCGAAGTCGATGAGTTGGTCGATGGCGAGTTGCAGTCCTATTACGTCCACCTCGATATAAGCCTTAGGCACATTGGTGCGGAAGTCTATCTCCAGTGACTTGCCATATTTTAAGCGTGCGTCCTCGGTAGCACGTCGGCAGAAGTCGGCTATGTCGATGGCTGTTGTTGAGGCTGAGATGATGTCGTTTTTGGTCTGCTGCATGTCGAGAGCCTTATACACGAGTATATTCATGTCCACCACATTATGGCGCATTTGTTCGAGACGTCTCATGCTTGAGGTGTCGCTCTCAGAGAGTAGCATGTCGAGCACCGAACCGAATAGCGATGCCAATGGCTTCTTGAGTTGAAGTGACAGGTTGTCGAAGAATGCCGAACGTGCCGACGACTCTTGCATGATGCGCTCCTTAGCCTCGCGCTCTTCACGCAGACGGCGTCGCATCATATAGAACTTCATTATCCATACCACCATACATATTAGCACAATTAGGTATGCCGTCTTTGCCCAAGGCGACAGATACCACGGCGGCAAGATGGTCAAGTCGTATGCCAACATCTCTTTTTCTGCCTCGCCCAGTCCGTCTACTTGGCGCACTTCGAGTGTATATTGTCCTGGTGGCAGAGCGTTGTAGCTGATGTCAAGTCGCTCGCCATGCATATATTGCCATTTGTGGTCTACTCCTTTTAGGCGATAGGCATATACACATGGTTGCTGTCCAGATATAGGAAGGTCGGTGAGTTGGAATGTCACGTTGTTCTGTTTGGCAGTGAGCGTCATCTTGGACAGATATGTGGGGTAGCCCTCTTGGGTGGAGAACTGTTTGCCGTCGACCATCATTCCCGACATGAAGATATTTTGGCGGTTTTCATTCTTGCCATTGTTGTGGTTGATGTTGGCAGTAGGGATGCTCACCACAGCATCGTTGCCACCCAGCAGAACGCAGCGCGACACATGGTCGTAGCCTATAGTCAATGGTCGAAATCCCGGCACGGCAAAGCGTGTTGAAGTGCCGTCCTTGCCTATTATGCAGCAGTCTGACCCCATAACAGCCCATATATCGCCCTCAACCTCGCACAGTATGGCAGCCGCTTTGGCATCATAACCAGCAATGTGAAGCGAACGATTGTCACCAGTCTTCATCCCGATGCAGCGTATCTCGCCGTCCATTGCCGCCCAGATGTTGCCCTGGCGGTCGGTGATGAGGTCGTTGACAATTCGGTCTTTGCCTATGATGTGCTCCACACGCATTGTGGTGGGGTCGATGCGGTCGAGTCCTTGGTCGTACATACGTGCATAGATGCGTCCCATTCCGTCCTTGGCAAGTTGCCATACATGGATACCTTGTAGTTGTTTGAGCAGATGTCGGTCGGCAGTGATTATGGGAGTTGTGGCATGTAGCAGTCTGTCCTTGCTGACGATGAACACTCCACCCATGTAAGAACAAATCCAGTAGCGTCCATGTCCGTCGTCGATGATGTCGTAAGCCCAAGCCGTGGAGTATCGGTGCGAAGGGTCGACTACGATGACATTGCGCATCTGCTGGGTATGTGGATTGTAGATATTGACTCCGTGGTCGGTGCAAACAAGCACAGTTCCGTCCCTGTCGGTGTATACACGGCGCACTCGGTTGTGCGACATATAATGCGTAGTAGAACTCTGTCTGAACCATGTCAGGTCGCCCTTGTTGTCTGGCATGAATCCGTGTTTGGCGTTGTAGCTTATCAGTCCGTTGGTTCCTCCGAGCCACAACTTGCCGTCGCCACCACGATATATTAGGTGCAGGCAGTTGCCTTCGCCCGTATTGGTGATGTCGCTCAACTGATTGTAAGTGAGAAACTTGTGTCGTTGTAAATCGGATACGCCCTGGTCGGTGCCAGCCCATAGGTTGCCCCAGCTGTCGGTGAACACTGCCCACACAATGTTGTTGACAATGGAGTGTGGCGAACGCGAGTCGTGGACAGCATGTGTGACGTTTTTGCTCACCTTATTATATATGTACAGGCCGTTATCGGTGCCGGCATATATTATGTCACCGTATGCAGACAGCGACTTCACCGAGTTGCCCGTGAGTGGACTTATGGTGGCGAGCTGCTTGCCGTCGTATCTATATAGAGCACCCTCAGTGCCAATCCAAGCCGCATCGCCATCGTTGAGCAGAGCGTTGACAAGCGGTTGAACACCCTTGCAGATGTTTACAGGTATAGTCTTGCCGTTGCTTAATAGCGTCAATCCAGATATAGTTCCAATGAGAAGTCCGTGTTTGGTGGCAAGCAGCGAGTAGACATTGTGCAGTCGGGTGTTCTCGGTGCGAGTAGTGCCAGTCTGCATGTTGAGGCTGAACAGGCCTTGCGCACCGCCAAACCACAGCCGTCCATTGTACATGGCAACAGCCCGAATCTCTCCATTTGTAGCCTGTGCCAGTTGAGTATAGCGTCCACGCCGTATGTCATACACCAACAGACCACGCTCCGTAGCCAAATACAACATGTTGTGCAGCATTTGTATGGAGTGTATTCGGGTGTAGACAGGAGAGCCGTCGGTGTCGGTGTTGTGTGGGATAGTGCGGTAGCCGTCGTATGAGTAGAGTCCGCGGTCGGTGCCAAACCACAACATTCCCTGTTCGTCCTGTGCAATGGAGCACACAGAGGAGGCATCGGCAATATTCACATTGTCGAATGTTTGGGCTTTAGTAGGGTGGAATAATAGCGCAAAAAGCGCGATGATAAAAATAGTATATAGATTTCTCATCGTTTGTGGCTCATTATTATGATGTTTTAATTTGACGATTGTAATCTTTGAGATTAGACGCCGTTAAATTACAAAAAAAATGTCATATAGCGAAAACTAAAGCTAATAATCTGTCATTTGTCTTTGATAAAGCGTCAGAAGTGGGGCAGAGGAACAATTCTCAAGTTGCTTGTTGGTGGTCGTAACAGGCTGTGTTTGTGTAATTATTGCTGTTAAATAATTTTAAATATGCGGCTAATATATACCCCGTTTTTTACTGTATAATAAAAAATGTGTAACTTTGCGGACCGATTATGTGGGGATACACTTAGAGTCCCCTGTACGAGGGTGTTAATAGCGTGCGCTAAAGAAAAGGCCAAGCGGCGTGGTTAGTGAATCGCTCGTGCAAAATAAAAGAAATGTTTTTTAGTAGTAATTTTTAAATTTAACAATGAACACTTTAAGTTACAAGACTATTTCCGTAAACAAGGAAACAGCTAAGAAGGAGTGGGTGGTTATCGATGCCACAGACCAGGTAGTAGGTCGTCTCTGCTCTAAAGTAGCAAAATTAATCCGCGGAAAGTACAAGCCAAGCTTCACACCTAACGTAGACTGTGGAGACAACGTAATCATCATCAACGCAGCCAAGGCTGTTTTCTCTGGTAAGAAGGAAACAGACAAGGTTTACACACGCTATACTGGCTATCCTGGAGGTCAGCGTTTCAATACTCCTGCAGAGCTCCGCAAGCGTCCTGATGGCATGGATAAGATTATCCGTCACGCCGTTAAGGGTATGCTTCCTAAGGGTCCTCTCGGTCGTCGCCTCCTCGACAACCTCTACATCTATGATGGAACAGAGCACAAGCACGAGGCTCAGCAGCCAAAGGCTATTGATATTAACCAGTATAAATAAAGCATAGAAGATGGAAATGATTAATGCAATTGGTCGCCGTAAGAGTGCCGTAGCTCGTGTTTATCTCACAGAGGGCACTGGTAAGATCACTATCAACAAAGTAGAACTCGCAAAGTATTTCCCATCAGCAATTCTGCAGTACGTTGTTAAGCAGCCGCTGCTTCTGCTCGGTGTGGAGGAGAAATATGACATCAAGGTAAACCTCGACGGTGGTGGCTTCACAGGCCAGAGCCAGGCTCTCCGCCTCGCTATCGCACGCGCACTCGTTAAGGTTGACGCAGAGGACAAGAAGGCTCTCAAGGCTCAGGGATTCCTCACACGCGACGCTCGTGAGGTTGAGCGTAAGAAGCCAGGTCAGCCAAAGGCTCGCCGTCGCTTCCAGTTCAGCAAGCGTTAATATTTGGACACTGGTTGAGACACCTTATTATATATGTGTGGCTTAGCCAAGCTCCAAAGTTTAGCATCCAAACTCGCGAGACCGAAGGGGAATTAGGAATGATGAACGGCTTAGCCGACAATTCAAAATTCAAAACTCAAAATTCATAATTCGTTACTCGTTACTCGTGGGCTGGTTCAATTCAACTCAAAGGAAAGTAAACAAATTTAACAAACAAAGAAATGTCAAGAACTAATTTTGACCAGTTGTTAGAGGCAGGCTGTCACTTTGGCCACCTCCGTCG
>CAKPST010000015.1 GCA_934183355.1 uncultured Prevotella sp. | reverse complement strand
TCATACTATCAAAGAACTCTTTGGCTGGCAGCGTAAAGCCGCTTAGCCGTTATCTCAAATTTTAACGAACCATTGTAATATCATATTAACGATATAATTAACGGATAATTAACCGACATTAACGACAAAGAAAATAAACATAGTCGTTAATGCCGGTTAATTGTTAGTTATTCCTTCGGGACTTTATACGTAAGTCTCAAGGAACTTGATGGTGCCTTCTACTTTCAGGGTCTGTGTAGTAGCTGGCACGAGCATGCTCTCGCCTGCCTGCAGTGTGATGGTGTTGCCCTCGTTGTCGGTGATGGTTCCCTCTCCCTTGAGTCCGATGAGGATGACGAAGCTGTCAAGCTCTGAGTAGTCGAGAGTCATTGGCTCGTTGAGGTCGTATACGGCAGTGGTGAAGTAAGGACACTGTACGAGGCTCACGCCCTGATTCTTGACAGGAGTGTACTCTGTGCGGTAGTTGCTCTCCACGTTGTAGTTGATGCACTCGGCAGCCTGCTTGGTGTGCAACTCGCGGTAGTTGCCGTCCTTATCCTTGCGCTTGAAGTCGTAGATGCGATAGGTGACATCGCTGGTCTGCTGAATCTCGGCGAGGAAGCAGCCAGTGCCGATGGCGTGGATGCGACCTGCAGGGAGGAAGAAGCAGTCGCCTTCCTTAACGTCGTAGCGTGCTATGGCGTCGCAGATGGTGTCGTTCTCCACCATTTCGGCATACTGAGTAGGAGTGATCTGCTGCTTCAGACCGCAGAGCAGAGTGGCGTCCTTGTCAGAGTCGAGGAGATACCACATCTCGGTCTTGCCGCGCTCCTTGCCCTGGCGCTTGGCAAGTTCGTCGGTGGGGTGAACCTGTATAGAGAGGTCCTGGCGTGCATCGATGAACTTGATGAGCAGCGGGAACTCGTTGCCGAAACGCTCGTAGTTGTCCTTGCCTACGAGCTTGTCCTGCAACTCGGCAACAACCTCGTTGAGCTTCTTGCCAGCATACTCGCCGTTGGCTATAACAGTCTCGTTGCCCGGAACACCAGAGATTTCCCAGCTTTCGCCTACATTCTCCTGCTCTACATTGAGATGCTTGAACGGAATAATCTTTTCGCCACCCCAGATTGTTGACTTGAGGAGAGCGTTGAACTTCATTGGTTTCATAATTGGTTTGTATTTAGTTAATTTATTTGAACCTTTCTAATTCTCTTTCCAGAACTGCGGTGTAAATATCACGAGCACGCTGAATATCTCAAGACGTCCGATGAGCATCAGCACCGAGCATATCCACTTGGCAGCTGCAGGCAGCTCGCTCCACGACATCGTAGGACCTATCTCTGTACCAAGCGTCGGACCCACATTGCCCAGCGAACTGAGGGTGATGGTGATGGCGTTGGTGTTGTCGATGCCCATAGCTATCATCGAGAACGAACAGAATAGGCACAGGATGAGATAGATGGACAAGAAGGCGAGCAGCGTGACACGCTTGGACGATGGCACGTTGGTGCCGTCGACACGCATGGGCAACACAGCGTTGGGATGTAGCAGCTGTCTGAACTCGTTCTTGATAATCTTAAGCACCATGACGCAGCGTATGCACTTGAATCCACCACTCGTAGAGCCAGAACATGCTCCGAAGAACATGCACATGGCAAGCACCACCCACGTGACATGTGGCCACAAAGCCGGGTCGTCGGCAAGCAGACCAGTAGTGGTGATGAACGACACCACATGAAAGAGTCCACTGCGCAATGCAGGTTCGAGAGTGTAGCCATTCTTCAGCATCAGCTCGAAGGCGATGAATCCGGCGCAGGCGAGCACCACTAATAGGTAGAACCTGCATTCGGCACTCTTGAGTAGTGTGCTCAGCTTGCGCTGCGACACTGTGATGTAGAGCATGGTGAAGTTCATACCCGAGACAAAGCAGAAGAAAGTGACGATGTATTGCACCACTGGCGTCAGATAGCTGTAGTCGTTGTGTGTGGCAAATCCGCCCGTGGCAGCCGTCGACAGACTATAGTTGACACTGCTGAACACGTCCATGCCAGCAAGCCACATACAGCCGAAGCACAGCACCGTGATGAAGATGTATACCACCCATATCCACTTGGCGTTGGTGCTGAGGCGAGGGTGAAGCTTAGTCTTGATAGGTCCGGTGGCTTCGGCAGCAAACACCTTGACACTACCGCCGACAAGCGAGGGCAACAGTGCAATGGTGAAGAACACTATACCCAGACCGCCCAGCCACTGCGTGAACGATCGCCAGAACAGGATGCCGTGAGGCAGAGCCTCTACATTGTCTATAATAGAAGCACCCGTAGTGGTGAATCCCGACATCGTCTCGAAGAAGGCATCTGTGAATGAATGCAGATAGCCGCCTATGAGAAAGGGCAGTGTGCCGAATAGCGAGAACACCACCCATGTGAGCGTCACCACCAGATAGGCATCGCGTCGCGAGAGAGTATTGTCGCAGTTTCTGCCAAGGCAGCGTAGCACAAAACCTATGCCTGCCGATATCACCATCGAGCAGATGAACGCAAAGATGTCGTCCTCATGATAGTACATCGAGATGCCAAGACACAGCAACAGCATCATAGCCTCGATGAAGAGCAGCGACCCTATAATCTTGTATATAAGTCTGAGGTTTATCATAGGAAGAACTTTTCTATCTTCTTCATGTTAATGTTGTGGCAGAACACCATCACCGAGTCGCCCGGCTGTATCATGGTGTTGCCCGACACAAGATAACCCACACCGTCGCGCACGAGTCCACCGATGGTCATGCCCTTAGGCAGTCCGAGGTCCTTGACGGGTTTGCGCGTCACCTTGGAGCCTTCCGACGGAATAAACTCAGCCACGTCGGCATTGGCAGTCATCAGGAATCGCACGTTGTGAACGTTGGCATCGAGCATCATCTGATAGATGTGGCTCGCAGCAATCGACTTCTTGTTGATGATGGTGCCGATGTCGAGGCTCTCAGCCATGCTCACATAGTCGATATTCTCCACCATAGCCACCGTCTTGCGCACGCCCATGCGCTTGGCAGTGAGGCATGCGAGGATGTTGGTCTCGGCATTGCCTGTGAGAGCCACAAATGCCTGCGTGTTCTTGATGCCCTCCTCTATGAGCAGCGAGAGGTCGCGACCGTCGCCGTTGATGATGAGCGCCTTGTCGTCCTCGAATATCGAGTTGAGGCGTTCGCAGCGCTGTTCGTCGGTCTCTATAATCTTCACATCCATGTAGCTCGGCATAGTCTTGACCGTGCGCACGGCAGTGGCACCGCCACCCATTATCATCACGTTCTTCACGTCGACATAATGTTCCTTGCCCACTATCTTGCGTATGTAGGGAATATACTGCTTGGTAGTCATGAAGTAAGCCAAGTCGTACATCTGAAGGCAGTCGTTACCGCCAGGGATGATGGTGTCGCCCTGTCGCTTGATGGCAACGATGTGATAAGGATCCTCGGGTCCGCACAGTTCGCGCAGAGGCTTGTCGAGGATGGTGCACGACTCGCGCAGCTTGACACCGAGCATGACGAGCGCACCCTCATGAACGTCCCAACGCTGTCTCACCCACGACATCTTCAGTCCGTTGTTGATGTCGATGGCAGCCAGCATCTCAGGATAGATGAGAGAACTGACGCCAAGTTCGGCGAAGAACTCCTGCAGTTCGGGTTCGATATATTCGGAGTTGTCAATCTTTGCCACCGTCTTCTTGGTGCCAAGCGCCTTGGCAAGCGTGCAAGCCGCCACGTTTTGGTTTTCGTCGGGGGTGACAGCTATGAAGAGGTCGGCACTCTCGGCTCCAGCCTTCTTCAACACCTTGATGCTTGTAGGCGACGCTTCCATAGTGAGAATGTCCACGTCCTGACCTATGCCCGCCAATCGTTCCTCGTTGGCGTCAATCACCACGATGTCATCGTGTTCGCGTGAGAGAAGGCGAGCAAGGTGGGTGCCGATGGCGTAGGCACCGGCTATGATAATCTTCATTGTTTTATGATTTTCTTTATAGTTTGATTGTCGATGCCAGCTATCTCTTTAAGCTGGTTGACCGTACCGTGCTCAATAAACTCGTCGGGCAGACCAATGCGCTGCACCTTAACATCCTTATTGTTGTCGTTCATCCATTCGAGCACAGCCGAGCCGAATCCTCCGGCACGTTGAGCGTCCTCCACGGTGATGACACGCTTGAATCGTGATGCAACGTCTTCGAGCAGCGCCGTGTCGAGAGGTTTGCAGAATCGCATGTCGTAATGAGCCACACTCAGTGGGCAACCCTCGTCGCGCAGTTCGTCAATCACCTGCTTGACATTGTTGCCAATAGGACCGTAGGACAGCACAGCCACGTCGCTACCCTCGCTGATGCAGCGAGCCTTGCCTATCTCCATCTCCTCGAACGGACATCTCCAGTCCTCGCGCATCACACCCTTGCCGCGTGGATAGCGTATCACTACAGTGCCCTTGCCAGGCAACTGTGCCGTGTACATCATATTGCGCAGTTCTTGCTCGTTCATTGGCGAGCAGAGCGTGAGATTAGGCACGGGACGCAAGGCAGCAATGTCAAACACGCCATGATGTGTAGGTCCGTCCTCGCCCACAAGTCCGGCGCGGTCGAAGCAGAACACCACTGGCAGATTGAGGATAGCAGCGTCGTGTATGATATTGTCGTAAGCACGTTGGGCGAAAGCGCTGTATATATTGCAGAACGGCATCAGTCCGTCCTTAGCCATGCCGCATGAGAAGGTGGCAGCATGTCCCTCGGCAATGCCCACGTCAAAGACGCGGTCGGGCATCTCGCGCATCATGATGTCCATCGAGCAGCCCGTAGGCATGGCAGGCGTTACGCCCACGATGCGGTCGTTGTGCTGAGCCAGTTCGAGCAGCGTATGTCCGAACACCTCCTGATACTTCAGTGGATAAGGGTCGCCGTCGTCCGAGATACGCTCGCCAGTGTCGGGGTCGAACTTGCCAGGCGCATGCCATATCGTAGCTTGTTCCTCGGCAGGCTTATATCCCTTGCCCTTGACAGTGTGCAGATGCAGCAATTTGGGTCCGCGCATGTCCTTAATCTGTGACAATACACGCACCACCTCGCTCACGTCGTTGCCATCGAAGGGTCCGAAATAGCGTATGTTCATACCCTCGAAGATGTTCTGCTGATGGGCAAGAGCCGACTTCAGTGCATTGTTGAGGCGTATGAGTCCCTTGCGTCGGTCGTCGTTGAGATAGCCTTTGGCACGCAGCCACTGCGACGCACGGTCGCGCAGTCGATTGTATGTGGCGTTGGTGTCGAGGTTGAGCAGATACTTCTCCATGCCTCCCACAGCCCGGTCGATGCTCATGTCGTTGTCGTTGAGAATGATGAGCAAGTCGTTGGGCGACGACGACACATTGTTGAGGCCCTCAAAAGCGAGACCTCCCGACATGGCACCATCGCCGATGACAGCCACCACGTGGCGGTCGGAGCGTCCCGTCTTGCGTGCAGCCACCGCCATACCGAGCGCAGCCGATATGGAGTTGGAGGCGTGTCCGCATGTGAACGTGTCGTACTCGCTCTCCATGGGCGACGGAAACGGTCTGACACCATGCAGCTTGCGGTTGGTGTAGAAGGTGTCCTTGCGTCCGGTGAGAATCTTGTGTCCGTAAGCCTGATGGCCCACGTCCCACACGATGCGGTCGTCGGGAGTGTTGAACACGTAGTGCAGCGCCACAGTGAGCTCCACCACACCGAGCGACGAGGCGAGGTGGCCGGGATTTTCGGCGAGTTCCTCCACGATGTCGCGGCGCAGTTCGGCGCATAGTTCGGGCAATTCGCCGACGCTGAGGCGGCGCAAGTCGTCCGGATACTGTATCTTGTCTAAGAGTCCTAATTTGTCGTTGTTCATGAAACTTCGTTTGAAAATGCAAGTCGCATGACAGTCATCGTCTATTGCTGCCAATACGATTTATGCATTATGCAAAGTTAATGCAAATGAATGAAAGGACAAAGAATAAAACAATATATTTCTGATTTAGACCATCCAAGAGGCGGCAGCCGACTATTGTAATAAAAATGTAATGCACTTGTAATGCGTATAAAAAGCATAATCTGTATCTTTGCAACGAATAAAAGATTGTAACACTTGATACAATACACTACAAAATGAAACAGACACAGAGAATACTTGTTGTGGACGATGAGCAGGATTTGCTCGAAATCCTTAAGTTCAACCTCGAAACCGAAGGCTACGAGGTGCAGACAGCTACGTCAGCCGAAGAAGCATTGGAGATGGACATAGCGTCGTTCAACCTCATATTGCTCGACGTGATGATGGGCGGTATGTCGGGATTTGCCATGGCTCGCAAGCTGAAGGACAATCCTCAGACTGCCATTGTGCCTATAATATTCCTCACAGCTCGCGACACAGAGAACGACACAGTGACAGGATTCAACCTTGGAGCCGACGACTATATATCCAAACCATTCTCACTGCGTGAGGTGATGGTGCGTGTGCGTGCAGTGTTGCGCCGCACTGCTGTGCCAACTACAGAGGACGAGCCACAGGTGCTGTCCTATCAAGGCATCGTGATGAACCTCGACCGCAAGACAGTGAGCATAGATGGCGAGGATGTGCCGTTCACTAAGACCGAGTTTGAGCTGTTGCATCTGTTGCTCGACGAGCGCGGTCGTGTATTCTCGCGCCAGGAACTCATAGAACGTATATGGCCCAAGGACGTGCTTGTGCTCGACCGCACGGTGGATGTCAACATCACACGTCTGAGAAAGAAGATAGGACGTTTTGCCAAGTGCATTGTCACAAGACTTGGATTTGGTTATTACTTTGATGCTTAAAAATATATAAGATTATGCGAACATCCGTCGGAACAAAACTTTATCTGAGTGTGCTATCAGTGTTCCTCGTCTTCGCCGTGTCGTTCATTGTGTTTCAACAGGCACGCGAGAAGCAATTCAAGATAGACACACTCAACATCAAGCTGCAAGATTACAACGCACGTATGGCTGAATATCTGCGCCTGTTTCCCGACCACTCGGAGGAGGCGCTCGACCGTTATGTTAAGACTCACCACATGCCAAACCTGCGTGTCACCTTTGTGCGGTCTGACGGACGAGTGCTATACGACAGTGAGCTGAAGGACTACTCGCATGTGACCAATCATGCCAAGCGTCCAGAGATAAACAACGCCTTGCATCATGGTACAGGCAGCACCGTAGACCGTAACAGTACTACCGTCCATGGCGACTTCTTCTACTCAGCCACCTATTTTCCTAAGGACTCGCTCATCATCCGAACGGCATTGCCCTACACGAGCGACCTATCCAAGTCGCTGCAAGCCGACCAACACTACATCTGGTTTGCCATAGGAGCAATACTCATACTGACCGTGATACTATATCGTTTCACACGCCGGCTGGGCGACAATGTCAGTCGTCTGCGCACATTTGCATCGCGTGCCGACCACGGCGAGTCGCTCGACACCGAAGACCTCATAGGATTTCCGGCTGACGAACTGGGCGAGATAGCCGAGCGAATAATCAAGATATACAAGCGACTACAGACCACTCGCCGCGAACAGGACATACTAAAACGACAGTTGACGCAGAACATCGCACACGAATTGAAGACTCCTGTGGCAAGCATACAGGGCTATCTTGAGACCATACTTGAGAATCCGAACATCAACGACTCGATGCGTGAGCAGTTCTTGCGCCGCAGCTATGCGCAGAGTCAGCGCCTGACGTCGCTACTTCAGGACATCTCGACGCTCAATCGCATGGACGACGCGCCCGACATGATGGGCAGAGAGAATGTCAACATATCGGACATCGTAGCCAACATACAGAAGGAAACAGCTCTACAACTTCAACAGAAGCAGATGACGTTTGTCAACCATCTGCCGTCGGGCATTATAGTGAAAGGCAACGCAAGTCTGCTCTACAGCGTGTTCCGCAACCTTACCGACAATGCCATTGCCTATGCCGGCATAGGCACCACCATCACCATAGAGGCTCACTCCACAGCCGACGACCAGTCGTCGTGTGGCGAGTCGGTGGAAGACAGCGATACTAAGTGGCACTTCGTGTTCAGTGACAACGGTGTAGGTGTGCCTACAGAGCATCTACAGCGATTGTTCGAACGATTCTATCGTGTGGACAAAGGACGCTCGCGCAAGATGGGAGGCACCGGACTCGGACTCGCCATTGTCAAGAACGCAGTGCTGCTGCATGGCGGCACCATCAGCGTACACAACAACGAAGGAGGCGGACTGAGGTTTGACTTCACGCTGTAGCTCAGTCCGTAAGATGCAGATTTAGACAAGAACCACCGTCACACCGCGTGCAGCCTGGGCTCCCATGACGAGAGCCTGCTCGATGTCGGCAGTCTTAGACGGACCAGAAATAAACGTTCCTAAGCCCGTCTTGGGCATAGTGATGCGTGCGTAAGCCTCGTGCATATTGTTGACAATGCCCGACTTAGGCAGCACTATGACAAGATACTCGGAGATGAAGCACACCGCCTTCTCTTTCATCTGCTGCGGAATCCACACACATCCATTCTCAGCCACACCTATCTCGCCACACACCACGCCCACGTCAGTGCCGTTGAGCGACTGTGCGTCGGGTACGGTGTCGGGGTTGAGAGTGGCGATGTCAGCCAACTCTTTAATGTCCGACGCTATCACCTTGGCGTCGGGATAAGCACGGTGTACGATGTCAGAGAGCGTCTCGTCTGGTTGGGCGATGATGACATTGGCACCCACCATCTTGCTCATTTCTACAAATTGCAGTATAGTGTCGTCGTAGGCAATGCCCTGTATATCGGTAGAAGGCATTTCGTATTGCTCACGAGTGTTGAAGCGCAGTTTTTCTAATAATTCTTCTTTATACATAACTCTCACTGTTTTTTTACTTTATTTTTCCCTTCTTCCACATTTCTTGGAACGACTCCTTGGCAAACTCAGGCATGGCATGTCCCACTCCCCACGGGTTGATGGCGCGTATGTGTGTCATGCCGTCGGGGATGATATTGGCAAGAGGAGCCAACTTGAGAGTAGACGCATACAGATGAGGATGCTCGAACAATAGCTCCATACCCTCAGACATCATCTTCTTCATGCGGTCGGCACGGTGTAGTGAGTCGAGCTGCTGTCGCCACAGATACACCTGAGAGCCAGGACCAACCTTAGACGGACACACATTGTCGCAAGACAGACACAGCGTGCATGCCGACACATTATCGGCAAACTGTTGCGGATTGCGCAGCATACCGAGGTTGATGCCGATAGGTCCAGGTATAAAATAGGTATAAGAGTAGCCTCCCGAACGGCGGTAGACAGGGCAAGTATTCATGCACGAGCCGCAACGTATGCACTTGAGAGTCTCCCAGTGTTCAGGGTCGGCGAGAATGTCGCTACGGCCATTGTCCACCAGAATGACGTGCATCTCAGCCCCAGGACGAGCCTGGCGGAAGTGAGATGTGTAGGCAGTGGTGGGCTGACCCGTAGCCGAGCGACACAGCAGACGCTGGAAAACAGCCAACGACTTATAGTCGGGCACAATCTTCTCGATGCCCATAGCCACAAGATGCAGCTTAGGCATAGATGTCGACATGTCGGCATTGCCCTCGTTGGTGCACACAACAATGTCGCCCGTCTTGGCAACACCGAAGTTGCAGCCCGTCATTCCGGCACCAGCCTCCATAAACTCCTGACGCAGATGCTGGCGTGCGCAGCGTGTCAGATAAGTAGGGTCGTAGTTGCCCATTTGCTTGCTGATGCCCTTCTCCTCGAACATGCGTCCCACCTCCTCGCGTTTGAGGTGGATGGCAGGCATCACGATGTGGCTTGGTTTCTGGTGGAGCAACTGAAGGATGCGCTCGCCAAGGTCGGTCTCCACCACGTCGATGCCATTTTGCTCAAGAAATGGGTTCATGCCACACTCCTCGGTGAGCATCGACTTAGACTTCACCATCTTCTTCACCCCATGCTGTCGCAGAATGTCGAGCACCATGTTGTTGAAGTCGTCGGCAGTCTTAGCCCAGTGTACTATCACTCCGCGGCTCTCAAGTTGTGCCGCGAACATCTCCAGATAGTCGGCAAGATGAGTGATAGTGTGTCGTTTAATCTGGCTTGCATGCTCGCGCAAGTCCTCCCATTCGGACAGGCCAGCAGCCATAGAGTCGCGTTTTTGTCTCAGCGACCAGAATGTGGCGTCGTGCCACGTTGTTTTCTCTCTGTTCTTGTTGAAGCGTCGTGCCGCTTCAGAATGTAGTGTACTCATAGTCCTGCTGCTAATATCTCTACAACGTGGATAAACTTTATCGGTTTCTTCTCTCTCTTAGCTATGCCTTGCATGTGCATCAAGCACGACGAGTCGGGACCAGTGACATACTCGGCACCAGTAGCTATATGCCGATTGATTTTGTCCTCGCCCATGCGTGTCGACACATCAGGCTCCTCCACCGAGAACATGCCGCCAAATCCGCAGCACTCGTCCTTGCGTTCAGGCTCTTTGATAGTGATGCCGTCGACAAGCTGTAGGAGGTCGATGATTTTGTTGAACTGTGGCATGTTGCGCTCGGAGGGCGACGAGAGTCCAAGTTCGCGCACTCCGTGGCATGAGTTGTGTACACTCACCACATGATTGAACCGTGCCTTGAGGCTCTGTGGCTTCACCACGTCGTGAATAAACTCCACCACGTCCATAATCTTCTTAGACGTGAGGCATTCGTGCTGCCCCTTGGCGAGTCTGGGATGATAGAGTTTGACAAAGGCAGCGCACGAAGCCGACGGAGCCACCACATAGTCGTAGCTTCGGAACAGTTCGTCAAAGCGGTCGGCAATCTTGCCAGCCATCTTTTCAAATCCGGCGTTAGCCATAGGCTGTCCACAACAAGTCTGGTTGAGGGGATAGTCGACGTCGAGACCAAGGCTCTTCAGAAGTTTGAAGGTGGCTAATCCCACATTGGGGTAGAGCGCATCGACGTAGCAAGGTATAAACAATCCAATTTTCATAATGTTAATAAAGTCATCCGCTGTATGTTAAATGATATATTATAAGTGTGTAAAATGACATTTTGTAAGTAAATGCAAAAGTACAAATTTTGTGCGGAAGAGCAAATATTGTCAACGCTTTTTGTTCGGAAAATAGTTTTGCTTGTAGTCCTTCTTGATATTTATTTACATGTTATTTAAACTTTTGACCCTCCGCAGCGTCTATAAAATCAGTGAGAAGCAAACTATAGTAAGTTATAATCAGGCATAGTAAGTAATAACTTGATAACAATATAAACAAGAACAAAGGATGAAGCAAATCTTTCTAACAATCGTGATGCTCGTCGTCGCGACATCCGTCATGGCACAACGTGCTGTCACCGGCACCATCATTGACCACGACACTAAGGACCCTATGGAGCAGACTGCCGTGCAGTTGTTGCGCCAACATGACAGCACATATGTAGCTGGCACCGTCAGCAACTCGCAGGGTGCATTCCGACTTGTAGCCCCGAAGAATGGCAAGTATATCGTGAAATTGTCGAGTGTGGGCTACACTACTCTCTATCGCAATATCAATGTGGCAGCCGATCGCGACGTGGCACTCGGCAACATGCAGCTCGCTGCCTCTGCCATAGCCCTCAAAGGCACCACAGTGACGGCACAGGCAGCCAAGGTGACGCTAAAGAAGGACACGTTTGTCTACAACGCCACGGCGTTCCGCACGCCTGAAGGCTCCACCATCGAGGAACTGGTGAAGCGTCTGCCCGGTGCACAAGTGGACGACGACGGCAAGATAACCATCAACGGCAAGGAAGTGAAGAAGATAAAGGTGGACGGCAAGGAGTTTATGGTGGGTGACACCAAGACCGCTATGAAGAACCTGCCCACCAACATCGTGAACCAGATAAAGTCGTATGACGAGAAGAGCGATCTCGCTAAGGTGACAGGTATCGACGACGGCAACGAGCAGACAGTGCTCGACTTCGGACTGAAGAAGGGCATGAACCGAGGCGCATTTGCCAACGCCGACTTTGCGCTCGGCACAAAAGACCGCTACTCGGAGCGACTGATGGGCGCCATGTTCAACAACAAGTTGAGAGTGATGGGCTTCGGCTCGTTCAACAATACCAATGATGTGGGCTATCATGGTGGTGGACGAGGCTCGTTCGGAGCCAAACGCGATGGACTGAACATAGCCAACATGGTGGGTACAAACTTCAACTACGACAATGGAACAACGTTCAAGTGGGATGGTTCGGTGAGATGGAACCACCGCAACAGCGACGCGCAGACCCGCACATCGTCTGAAAACTTTGTCAGCACATCGTCGTCGTTTGCCAATGCCTTCAAGCGCAACAATACGTCTACCGACTCGTGGAATGCACAGATGCGCTTCGAGTGGAAGCCTGACACAATGACCAACATCATGTTTCGCCCAAATATGTCGGTGTCTTACACCGACGGTAAGTCGTCCAGCAGTTCGGCACAGTTCAACGACGACCCTTATGCCTATGTCAACGACCCACTGTCGGACAACTCCATCGACCAACTTGCACGCGACGGCAAGGTGGTGAACACATCGCGCACAAGCTCCATAAGCTATTCCAACTCAAAGAACTTTGGCGGTATGCTGCAGCTCAACCGCAAGTTTGGCAACCGTGGACGCAACGTGACGCTGCGTGGTGACTTCAGCTACACCGACTCAGAGAGCAAGTCGCTATCTGCCAACAACGTGCATCTATACCAGATATTCGACCGATTGGGCAACGACTCCACTTATCAGACCAATCGCTACAATCTCACCCCAACCAAGAACTATAGCTACTCGCTGCAGACTACATACAGCGAACCACTGTGGCGTGGCACATTCCTACAGATGAGCTACAAGTTCAACTACTCCTACTCAAAGAGCGACCGTGCCACATACGACTTCTCTAATCTTGGTGAGGACTTCTTCAGCGGACTGACACCCCACTACCGCGACTGGAACTCATGGCTCTCGCGTCTCGATCGACCATATACAGAATATGAGGACGAGTCGCTATCGCGCTACTCTGAGTATCGCAACTATACGCACGACATCGACCTCATGTTTCGCATGCTCCGACCTAAGTATCAGCTCAACGTAGGAGTGAAGCTGCAGCCGCAGACATCCAAATTCATACAGGACTATCAGGGCGTGTACACCGACACTGTGCGCAATGTCACCAATATCACACCGACATTCGACTTCCGCTACCGATTCTCAGATGTGAGCCGACTACGCATCAACTATCGTGGCACCACGTCGCAACCGTCAATGACCGACCTGCTCGACATCACCGACGACAGCGATCCACTCAACATAACCAAGGGTAATCCTGGACTGAAACCGTCGTTCACCAACCGATTCCGTGCCGACTACAACAACTATATACAGAAGCGACAGATGGCGATAATGACGAGTGTCGACTTCTCGACAACACGCAACAGCATAGGATATAAGGTGACATACGACGAAAAGACAGGTGGACGCACTACTCGTCCCGAGAATATCAACGGCAACTGGAACGCGTCGGGAATGTTCATATTCAACATGGCAATAGACACAACCGGATACTGGAATATCAACACATTCACCAATCTTGACTATCAGAACCGTGTGGGATACGTGTCGCTCAATCGCAATGCCGACTCCGACCGAAATGTGACGAAGTCGACAACCGTAGGCGAGCGACTTGCCCTGAGCTATCGCAACTCATGGCTTGAGGTGGAGCTTGACGGCTCGATGAACTACATGCACACTCGCAATAATCTGCAACCAACCTCAAACCTCGACACATGGCAGTTTGCATACGGAGGAACAGTATATGTCACCGCACCGTGGGGAACAAGCATCTCGACCGACCTCCATCAGAACTCGCGTCGAGGATATGCCGACAACTCGATGAATACCAACGAGCTGATATGGAACGCACAAGTGTCGCAGAGCTTCCTTCGTGGACGCGCCCTCACAGTGTCGCTACAGTTCAACGACATACTGTCTAATCAGAGCAACTTCTCGCGCACAGTTTCGGCAATGGGACGCAGCGATGTAGAGTATAACTCCATCAACAGCTACGCCATGCTACATGTAATCTATCGACTCAACCTCTTTGGAGGCAAGCAAGCACGACGCAACATGCGTCAGCAAGGCTACGGACCAGGACGTGGAGGCAGACCTGGATATGGTGGTGGACGACCGCCAATGGGTATGCCAATGGGTGGCGGACGCCCTCACATGTAATTTGACACTATGAAATCAGTAAGAATATTAAATCGTCAATTATTAATTAATTTTCTTACTGATTTCTATCTCCACCTCATTTTTATTTCATAATTTTGCAGTTGCAATCTACTAAAGTAACAAACAAACCATATATAAAACCTAAAAACTATGAACAAGTATCCAAAAATTGGTATTCGTCCTACCATTGACGGACGACAGGGAGGCGTGCGCGAAAGCCTTGAGGAGAAGACAATGAATTTGGCAAAGTCAGTTGCCAAACTTATTTCAGACAACTTGCGTAATGGCGACGGTTCGCCAGTGGAGTGTGTCATCTCTGACACAACTATCGGACGTGTAGCAGAGAGTGCTGCATGCGCTGAGAAGTTTGAGCGCGAGGGCGTAGGTTCTACCATCACCGTCACTTCTTGCTGGTGTTATGGCTCGGAGACTATGGATATGAACCCACACTATCCTAAGGCTGTATGGGGCTTCAACGGAACAGAGCGTCCAGGTGCTGTGTATCTTGCTGCCGTGCTTGCGGCTCATGCACAGAAGGGTCTGCCTGCATTTGGCATCTATGGTCATGACGTTCAGGACCTTGGCGACGATACTATTCCTGAGGATGTAGCCGAGAAGATTTTGCGCTTTGCACGTGCAGCACAGGCAGTTGCTACAATGCGCGGCAAGTCGTATCTGTCGATGGGAAGCGTATGTATGGGCATCGCTGGCTCTATTGTCAATCCAGACTTCTTCCAGGAGTATCTCGGCATGCGCAACGAGAGCGTAGACCTCACTGAGATAATCCGTCGTATGGACGAGGGTATCTACGACCCAGTGGAATATGAGAAGGCAATGGCTTGGACACGCGAGCACTGTATGACCAACGAGGGTGAGGATATAGCCAACCGTCCTGAGAAGGCTAAGACACGCGAGCAGAAGGACAAGGACTGGGAGTTTATCGTGAAGATGATGATGATTATGCGCGACCTTATGCATGGCAACCCACGTCTGAAGGAACTCGGATTCAAGGAGGAAGCTCTTGGACACAACGCTATCGCTGGCGGTTTCCAGGGTCAGCGTCAGTGGACCGACTTCTATCCTAACGGCGACTATCCAGAGGCATTGCTCAATACATCATTCGACTGGAACGGACTTCGTGAGGCTATTATCCTTGCCACTGAGAACGACGCTGGCAACGGCATGGCTATGCTCTTCAACCACTTGCTAACAGGTCGTGCCCAGATATTCTCTGACGTACGCACATATTGGAGCCCAGAGGCTGTTAAACGTGTTACGGGTAAGGAACTCACAGGTCGTGCAGCAGGTGGCATTATCCACCTCATCAACTCTGGCGCAACAACTCTCGATGGCACAGGCGCTGCTGTCAATGCAGCTGGTGAGCCCGAGATGAAGCACTTCTGGGACATGACCGAGGAAGATGTAGACGCTTGTTTGAAGGCTACAACATGGTATCCTGCCAACCGCGACTACTTCCGTGGTGGTGGCTTCTCTTCAAGCTTCCTCTCTAAGGGTGGCATGCCTGTGACAATGGTTCGCTTGAACTTTGTGAAGGGACTCGGTCCGGTGCTGCAGCTCGCTGAGGGATGGACAGTTGAAATAGACCCCGAAATACACGAGATTCTCAACAAGCGCACCGATCCGACATGGCCAACCACATGGTTTGTACCACGTCTGTGCGATAAGGCTCCGTTCAAGGATGTATATTCAGTGATGAACAACTGGGGTGCTAACCATGGTGCCATCTCTTACGGCCATATAGGTGCCGACCTCATCACCATGTGCTCTATCCTCCGCATACCAGTTTGCATGCACAATGTAGAGGACGACAAGATATTCCGCCCTGCAGCATGGAACGCATTCGGCATGGACAAGGAAGGTGCCGACTTCCGCGCTTGCAAGAACTATGGACCTATCTATAAGTAATTTATAATTGAAAGTTGAGAGTTATGATATGTTTTGCAGTTTATATATTGCAGCGGAATTAATTATCAATTAAGGTAATAATTATCAATTAAGGTAATCATAACTCTCAATTCTCAACTCTCAACTATATAATTTTATGACCAGAAGATTCATCCTTAACGAAGTATCATATTTTGGACCTGGTGCACGCAAGGAGTTGCCAGGCGAAGTACGCCGTCTTGGCTTGCACAAGGCACTCGTTTGCACCGACAAAGACCTTATTAAGTTTGGTGTGGCACAGAAGGTGCTCGACGTGCTCGATGAGGCAAAGATTCCATACGAGGTGTTCAGTGAGATAAAGCAGAATCCTACGGTGAAGAACGTGAAGCTCGGATTGGAGGCATTTGCTAAGTCGGGTGCAGACTTCCTGCTTGCCATTGGTGGCGGTTCAAGCATCGACACATCCAAGGCTATCGGCATCATCACCAACAATCCAGAGTTTGCAGACGTTGTTTCGCTCGAAGGCGTTGCCGACACCAAGCATAAGTCGGTGCCTATCATCGCTCTGCCTACAACAGCTGGAACAGCTGCCGAGGTGACTATCAACTACGTTATCACCGACGAGGAGAACGAGAAGAAGATGGTTTGTGTCGATCCTAACGACATTCCAGCTATCGCCATCGTCGATGCAGAGCTGATGTACACTCTGCCACGTTCGTTGACAGCCGCAACGGGTCTTGACGCACTGACACATGCCATCGAAGGACTTATCACTAAGGGTGCATGGGAGATGAGCGACATGTTCGAGATTAAGGCAATCGAGATGATAGCACGCCACTTGGAGACAGCTGTCAATGAGCCGTCTAATCCAGAGGCACGCGACGGAATGGCTGTGGCACAGTATATTGCTGGCATGGCGTTCTCAAACGTAGGTCTTGGAGCCGTTCACGGAATGGCTCACCCGCTTGGTGCCATCTTCGACATTCCTCACGGTGTAGCCAACGCATTGCTGTTGCCTATCGTCATGGAGTTCAACGCTCCGGCAGCTCTCGACAAGTATGTCATCATCGCCAAGGCAATGAACGCATACAAGGAAGGCATGACACGCGAGGAGTCTGCAGAGGCAGCTGTTGAGGCTGTTCGTCAGTTGAGCATCCGTGTGGGCATTCCTCAGCATCTTGCTGAACTTGGCATCAAGGAGGAAGACCTGCCGCGTCTTGCCAAGGCTGCTTTTGCCGACGTATGCACACCGGGTAATCCGCGTGACATTACGGAGGAGGATATTCTCGAACTTTATAAGAAAGCATTCTAAACAATCAAAAGAAAATGATACAGGATTATCAGATACAGGAATTTCTTCGTCAGGCTCATCGTGTAGGCGATGCTGGACTGACATTGTGTTCAAGTGGCAACATCTCATGGCGCATCGGTGATGAGGCTCTCGTTTCGGGTACAGGTTCATGGGTGCCTACTCTCCCGAAGGAGAAGGTGTCTATCTGTCGTGTTGCCGACGGTGAAGTGCTGAATGGTGTCAAGCCTTCAATGGAGAGTGGATTCCACCTCGGTGTGTTGCGCGAGCGTCCCGACTGCGACGTAGTGCTTCACTTTCAGTCGAAGTATGCAACCGTAGTTTCGTGCATGAGCGAGACCCCAAAGGACTTCAACGTTACAGCTGAGATACCATGTCACGTGGGCAAGGAGCTTCCAATCATTCCTTACTACCGTCCGGGTTCGCCAGAGTTGGCAGAGGCTGTCAAGGCAGCTTTGAAGAATCACAACTCAGCACTCATGCTCAAGCATGGTCAGGTGGTATGTGGCAAGACATTCGACGAGGTGTTTGAGCGTGCCATGTTCTTCGAGATGGCGTGCCGTATCATCGTGCTCAGCGGAGGCAAGTACAATACTCTGACAGCAGAGGAGATTGACGACCTTGAGACATACGTGCTGGGAAAGAAACAGAAGTAAAAACAATATAAAGAGGGTGTGTCAATATACGTAATTTAAACAACAACATCGACAACGAATCAACAACTTCAGAATAATGTACGCCGTGCCAACTGGCACGACTTGATGAGAGCTGATGGCAGTAATAAAACTGCAAGCTAACCTTAGTCGTGCCGAGTTGGCACGGCAAAAAAGTTGTTGATTTGTTGTCGATGTTGTTGTTTTATTATATTTTGACATGCCCTTCTTTTTTTAAACCTAAACTACAAATGACCTATTTAGCAATCGACTTTGGCGGTGGCTCAGGCCGTGTATTGGCAGGAACCATAACCGAAGTGAATGGTGAGAAGAGGCTCACAATGCAGCTTATACACCGATTTCAGAATCGTCAGGTGCGTCTGGGCAATCATGTATATTGGGATTTTCCGGCTCTCTTTGCCGACATGAAGGCTGGACTCAAGAAGGCGGCACAACTCGGATTGCATGTATCGGGTATTGCCATTGACACATGGGGTGTCGACTTTGGACTCATCGACCGCGACGGCAATCTCATCGGCAACCCCGTGTGCTATCGCGACGCACGTACCAATGGCATGGCAGACAAGTTCTTTGCGCATACCGACCGCACCGAACACTATGCCGTCAATGGAACACAGGTGATGGACATCAACACACTGTTCCAACTATACAGCATGAAGCTTGTCGACAATCAGCAGCTCAAGATAGCTGATAAGTTGCTCTTTACGCCCGACCTCTTCAGCTACTTCCTCACAGGTGAAGCCAACACCGAATACACAATAGCCTCTACATCAGAGATGCTTAACGCTAAGACACGAGATTGGGACTGGCAGCTCATTGATAGTCTCGGTCTGCCTCGTCATCTGTTCTGTCCGATAGTGATGCCAGGTACTGTGCGTGGCAGACTGCGTAAGGACATAGCAGAGGAGACCGGACTGGGCGAAGTGGATGTCATAGCTGTTGGTTCGCACGACACGGCAAGTGCCGTAGCGGCTGTTCCGGCAGCTAAGGACGAGAGTCCTGTGGCGTTCATAAGCAGTGGCACATGGTCGTTGCTCGGTGTGGAACTCGACGAACCTATACTAACAGAAGAGGCACGATGTGCACAGTTCACCAATGAGGGTGGAGTAGGGGGGAAGATAACCTTCCTGCAAAACATCACCGGGCTATGGTTTGTGCAGCGACTTATGGCAGAATGGAAGGAAGAAGGCGACGAGCAGCAGTATGACACGCTCATCCCGGCAGCCGAGAAAGCCGTGATAGACACAATTATCCCAGTAGACGATGCAGCATTTCAGAATCCAGTGTCGATGCAGCAAGCCATAATTGACTATTGTGCAGAGCATTCGTTGCAGCAGCCTAAGGACAAGGCAGAGACAACACGTGTAGTATTGCAGTCGCTTGCTGCCAAATATGCTGAGGCAACAAGTGCTCTCAACGCCATGATTCCCAAACCGATAAAGAAGCTACATATAATAGGTGGCGGTTCGCAGAATAAACTACTCAATCGTCTGACAGAGGAGGCTCTCGGCATACCCGTAGAGGCTGGTCCCGTAGAGGCTACTGGCATAGGCAACATACTCACTCAGGCACTTGCCAAGGGCGAGATAGGTAGCATAGCCGAAATGCGTAGCGTCATGATAGAGTAAAATAAAAGAAAAATACTGAAAACCCGATGAAAGAAAACAAACAATCTATATTGAGTAAGGATGGCGTGAGCTACGTCGTGCCTTTCATATTGATAACGTCGTGCTTTGCTCTGTGGGGCTTTGCCAACGATATCACTAATCCGATGGTGAAAGCCTTCTCTAAGATATTCCGTATGTCAGCCACCGACGGTGCGATGGTGCAAGTGGCTTTCTATGGAGGCTATTTTGCAATGGCTTTCCCAGCTGCAATGTTCATCCGCAAGTATAGCTATAAGGCGGGCGTGCTCGTTGGTCTCGGACTCTATGCTCTTGGCGCATTTATGTTCTATCCAGCAAAGATGACGGGTGAGTATTATCCGTTCCTTGCAGCCTACTTCCTGTTGACGTGCGGACTGTCGTTTCTGGAAACATCCAGCAATCCCTACATCCTGTCTATGGGTTCAGAGGAGACAGCCACACGACGCTTGAATTTGGCGCAATCGTTCAATCCAATGGGGTCGCTGCTGGGCATGTATGTGGCGATGAACTTCATTCAAGCAAAACTCAATCCACTCGACACTGCGTCGCGTGCCCAGTTGTCGGCAGACGAGTTTGAGGCTGTCAAGGAGTATGACTTGTCCGTGCTCATTGGGCCGTACTTGATTATCGGACTTGTGATACTAGTCATGTTCCTCGTCATATTGTTTATGAAGATGCCTAAGAGTGGCGACCAAAATCATCAGATTAACTTCATGCCAACACTGCGCCGTATATTCTGCATGCCCCACTATCGCGAGGGAGTCATAGCTCAGTTCTTCTATGTAGGTGTGCAGATTATGTGCTGGACATTCATCATACAGTATGGCACACGTGTGCTTATGGAAGAGGGTATGGCAGAACAGCAGGCAGAGGTGATGTCGCAGCAATACAATATTGTGGCGATGTGTATATTCTGCTTCTCGCGTTTTATCTGCACCTTCCTCTTGCGCTATCTCAATACAGGTCAGCTGTTGATGATACTCGCTGTAATGGGTGGTGCGCTCACATGCGGTGTGATATTCTTCCAGAACATCTA
Organism: uncultured Prevotella sp.; assembly: GCA_934183355.1. Taxonomy (GTDB): domain Bacteria; phylum Bacteroidota; class Bacteroidia; order Bacteroidales; family Bacteroidaceae; genus Prevotella. The sequence continues at coordinate 16,069 of CAKPST010000015.1, read as the reverse complement.
CGGGCTCTATTGTCTTGTAGGTGTCAGCGCTTGCATGTCGCTCATGTTCCCCACAATCTATGGCATTGCCTTGAGAGGACTTGGCGACGACGCCAAGTTTGGAGCCGCCGGACTTATTATGGCAATCCTCGGAGGCAGCGTGCTACCACCGCTTCAGGCTTCCATCATTGATATGGGTACACTGTTCGGCATGCCAGCAGTCAACGTGTCGTTTGCGTTGCCGTTTATATGTTTTGTGGTGATAGCCATATACGGACGTCGCACATATATGCGTAGCAAGGGATTATTGAAGGGTTAAAGAAAGTTGAACTTATTCAACCTTCACCTTCTCAAAGCCCATGCTTCTGAGCAGCTGTTCAATTTGAGCGCATGCGTTAGCCCTTGCTGTGGCATAATTTTGTCGTGTCAGACAGCGGCGGCGCATGCGCTGAACAGCGCGATTGTACATAGCTTTGCGATCTTGGTGAGTCCACTTGCCAGTCTCAATGAACGAGCGTGTGCGTGTTTCGTCGATAAAGTTGTTGTCGAGTAAGCGTACTGGTGGCAAGATGGCATGCAATGTGTCGCCTTGCATGGTTATCCATCCCTCGTGCGACTCCTTGAGATTGATGCCAAGGCGCAGCGTACCATAATAGATGCGTACAAGTTCGTCATCAGAGAAGAATCCGTGACGTATTGTATCTATTATCTCTTCATCGTCTACCTCTAAGAACGACCATTCGCCAATCATCTCTATAGAGCGTATCTGTGATGGCGTGATGTCTATCTTTTCGTTCATGGCAACCTCAGGTGTGGTGGATGTTGTTGTCACCTTGTTGATGTAGTGTCGTGCTACAAGAACCACGACAACTACAAGCACTGCAATGAACAGTATTTTTATAATTAATGCTCGCAGCGGCATAAGCAGCAGACTGCGGCGTGAATTGTCTTTTGGCATATTGTTTTCAGAATTTTTGTTAGAATCTATTTGTTTCTACTTCTTATTCTTCTTCTCCACAGTCGAACGGTCTATAAGTCGTGAGATGTCGTTGTGTCGCAAGTCGTGACGGAACGAAATGGTGATGTTTTCGGCTTTGTACCCCAACTGTTGCAGCACTGGCACCAGCACATTAGCAGCACCGACACGAGCCGACTCCAGAATTTCGGTCTTAGCGATGTCGGTAATAATAGCTTCCCTGCCTTGTTTCTCATACGACGAAAGCTCTTCGTCGGTGAAATTGCGGCGTGTCAGAGCCACATATTCCTTGATGTCGTTGTGATTGACGCGTGTAGCAGAGAGCACCACATGAGGGTCGGGCAGTATAATCTCAATGTGAGTGGAGTCGCGCCGCACGTTTTTCTCAGAGAAGTTGGCAAAGTCGATGTAGGCTTTGGCTGTAGCGTCTACAGGGATAGCAATTTTGCGCTTGCCGAGTGGCACCTGCATATTGTAGTCGTGACCGAGTAGTTTGCCTTTAAGCTCAAGTTGGTCGTCATGAGTTATTACTTTGTGGATGTGATACTCCGTGGTGTAGAGTCGCGAGCAACGCTGCACCTGCATAACAAGAGTAGGTATGGTGTCCATTTTGGGCTGCTCTGTCACAGGTTCTGGAGTTTGCTTATTGTCGCACGAGACAAAAGCAAACAAAAGTAGCAACAATGCAAACAGGTTAAATGTACTTTTTTTCATAATCATAATATTTGTATTGCAAATTTACAAAACTTCCGTCAATATGCAATGTAGTCGTATGTTTAAAAAAGCCAACATACAAATTTGTGGTCATAAAAATAATAAAATCCTTTTGTATTATCTTCGATTTGCACTACCTTTGTCCCTATGAAACACAAGAATAAAATATCACATGTGCTTGCTGCGTCTGCTATGGGTGTACTCATGGCTACATTTGCCGCATGCTCAAGCAAGCCGAAAAGCACCAATATCATCACCAAGAAGCCTGTTAAGGCTGCACCAAAGCCAACACAGGCGATGGGCGACTACAATCAAAACCGTTCAGTAGAATGGCTTGGTGGAACATATACCATTCTCGTTGAACGCAAGGCAGACCATTCGCTTCAGCTTGCAGTGGATGAGAGTGGCAATAAATATTATGACAACAGCATTACTCTTACAATATTGCGCAGTGATGGTAGCGAGTTCTTCAAGCGCACGTTCACAAAGAAAAACTTTGATGAATATATCGGTGACGACTATCAGGATGGTGGTCTACTCGGCATCGTCTTCGACCATGTCGAAGGCAACAGTTTGTGCTTTGCTGCCTCCGTTGGTTCGCCAGACAAGATGAGTGACAATTATGTGCCGCTTGTGCTGAAGGTGTCTAATGTCGGTGGCGTGAGCATAGCGAAGGACACTAAGCTCGACACCATGAGTGATGAAGTGGATGACGAAGATATTTAATTATTTCGTCCACTTTCGTTTATCTGCATTGTCGTTCAGAAATCCAGTCTAATACCCATTTGCAAGTTGAAGTTCCAAGGTTTTTCTTTAAAAATAGTTTCCACCTTGCTTTTGTTGTCAATATAGTATTTCACGCCAGGTTCTGCATACAGTCCAACATGTTTCACCACATTAACTTGTACGCCCGCTGCTGCATTGACAGCAAACTGAGTGCGGTCGTGGTCGGTGGATGTCTTCACATCGTTAGAAGTGACAGAGGCAGACACGTTGAAGTTAGCCTCACCGCCAGCCGTAGCGTACGTCTGTATGCAGTCGTTGCCCCACACACGATATTTCACGCCAAGTGGCACACCGATATAGTGCAACTTCTGTTTTTCGGTGATGTCAACACCGGCAGATGAACGTACAAAGTCGGTCTCAGCACGAGTATATGTCATGCCAGTGGTCAGTGATAGGCGGTCGGTCAAGGCATAAGCCACAGACATACCGACGGTAATAGGTTTGGCATGATGTTTCACCTCCTTGTAATTGGCAAGCAACTGCACATTATTAGTGAATATGTATGTATCAGGGTTGTCACTGTTGTCGCCATATTTGCCTTGTGCAGCCGCAGCCATCAACATTCGTTGACCCGGATAATCGGTGTTGTTCATATCCGAGAAAGTGCCATTAGTGTGAGCACCGACGCTCCATCGTGTCGTTGTCTTGTCGTGTTGAGGTTCTTGGTTGCCAACAGTCGCTGTGAATCTGTATGGACGTGTCGACTCCGAACGTCGTGTTTGAGGCTGCATACTGCGTGAGTTCTGTGGAGTATCGCTGATAGTTGCATCATCAACAGGAGCTGTTGTCTCCATGTCAGATGCGCTCGCCAATGTCATCACGTCAGCATTGGCATCCGTTTTGGCTATCAGTACCTTGTCGTGATTTGCGTTTGTGAGGGTATTGTCGTGTCGTTCATTTTTTTTGACATTGTTAGCGATAGCATTAGCGCCATTGTTTGTATCAGCATTAGCGCCTATTTCGGCATTATTATTAGCTGCCAATTCTGTTATTGTAGTCTTGTTAGCCTTGTAACCGATAGTTATGAGCAGAGTCACAGCCGCCGCAGTTGACAGACTCCATGCGGCGAATCTAATGAGTGTGGCATGTCGTCTGTTCTTATCGGAGGTTTGTGCAGACTCTTGTTGGGGCTTGTTAGCAATGCCTTGAGCGTCGAGTCGGCTCTCTATCTTGTCCCACAAATCGTCGGGCACAGGAGCCTTGCTTTGGTCAAGTCTTGACCGCATTTGTCTGGTCCAATCGTTTTGTTTCATATTCCTTCCTTTCTTGTTTCTTCTTTTATCAATCTTGCCAACATCTTCTTGGCATGGAAAAACTGTGATGCCGATGTGCTTGGTGATATCCCCAGCTCCTTGGCAATCTCCTTGTGGCTCATCTCGCCGAAGACAAACATGTTGAGCACCACACGATAGCCTTCAGGCAGCGAGGCTATGAGCTCTGCGAGTCGTTCGTCTGAGACTTGTCCGATGTCTGGTTCTTCGTCGTCGCTATTGTCAGGGATATTGTCAGTGAACGTAAGTCCCGACCGTCGTCTTAGAAATCCCAACGCCTCGTTAGCTACAATGCGCATTACCCACGACCTCAGCAGTCCCTCGCCGCGATACTCATACACCCCAATCGACTGGAATATCTTGACAAAGGCATCCTGCAATATATCGCACGCATCGTCCCTGTCCGGGACGTACCTCATGGCTGTAGCCATAGCCTGTCCCGAATACAGGTCGTAGAGTCGGCGCATAGCCGCCCTGTCGCCTTGCTTTATGTCGTTGATGAGCTTTTGGTCGCTCTTCATTTGCGATTGTGTCATTAGCGTTTAGCGGTGAATGCAAGCTTCATTGTCACCGGTTGGTCTTTGCCTCCATCAATGGAATAAGCCGTAGGACGCAGGATTATAGTCAGCAATCCGCTGTTTGAGAGTGTAGCCCACGACAGGTCAGAGTTATTGTCTATAGAAGCAAACGACACTGCCACCTTATGGTCTTCGTTGTCGATGCGTGCCTGTATATGCCATGTGTTGGGCTGTAGCGAGAACAGTGTGGAGCTTTCCGAGGGCAGTGTTACGGTGTAAACAAACTTGCCATCGTCGCTACTGCCAGTCACATCCTCTATCTTGGAGTTGGGGAATAGTCGTGTCAGCATCTCGTTGTAGGGCAAGGCTACCGACTGCATGTATTTGCTGTAGATGATGACAGTGTCTTTCTTGCCCTTATTGTCGTCTATGCTCCATACGCCGTCGAATGGATGTCCAGTATCAGGGCAGATAACTATTGTTTCGCTCTTTTCTTCGGGCATACATGAGTAAGTTGCCATTGCCAATATTGATACTAACAGCAATGCAAAGATAGTGTGGATATGTACGAATCGTTTCATTTTACCAATCAGTTTTTTATTTGTTACTATCATGATAATGCGTGGATTCGTATAATATTGTATGCAAAAATACACTTTTTGCCGTATTTCTCATGTTAGTAGGCAGCGATACACTCAATGCCTTCTGCCGCTACACGGTCGCGGATGTTGTTCAGTTGTTCGTGTGTGGCTTTTTGCAGTGTCGTGCATGGTGTCTCACGGTCGATAGTATATATCATCACCTCAGATGGGCGTATGCGTCGAATGGCTTTAAGCCAAGGATTGACAAAACGGTCGGATGTGTTAGACACGTCTCTCCCTTGGTCGTCGGTGCCGTTCATAAACATAGTTTGTATTATCACATGACCGTCAAACGAGCACATCTCCTCAATCACACGCTCCACGTCGTATGCAGGCGACACGGGTCGGTCCACCTTATTTATATATGCAGGGTCAATGGTGTCGAGCTTCATTATGTTGTTGTCTACGAGCATAAGTGCCTTATGCACGTCCTTTCGGTGGGCGATGGTGGAGTTGGTCAGTACAGACACACGTGCTGATGGATAGTAGATGTCGCGCAGACGTATTGTGTCTTCCACTATGCCGAGAAAGTCGGGGTGTCCTGTTGGCTCGCCATTGCCCGAGAATGTAATCACGTCGAGAGCCGAACCTGTAGCTGTCATCTCTTTGAGTTTAGTCTCAAGTGCCGCAGCAATATGCTCGCGCGACGGACGTGGCAGTGACGGACGGCGGTCGGCGTTGTAACCCACCTCGCAATAGATGCAGTCGAAGGTGCATATCTTGCCGTCGCTCGGATTGACGTTTACGCCGAGTGATATGCCCAGTCGGCGACTGTGTATCGGACCGACAATGGGCGAAGGATAGAGAATTGTTGACATAATGATGTGTTTTTAACCTGATGATGCAAAAATACAAAATCGAGGTATAACGTGCAAATCTTTGCACAATAAGAATATATATGAAAAAAGGAAAGGTGTTAATTGTAGTTAATCAGTCGCATATCACGTTTTTTTTTTGTTATTTTGCAAGAAATTTGGTGTAATATACCCGTTTCGAAATGGCAAAGAAAAGAAAGAAGACCGGCAATCGTCAAGGATTGCAGGCGGTAACGTTGTGCATAAGCACGGCAATGGTGCTTATCCTGTTGGGATTGGTTGTATTCTCTGTGCTCACCGCACGCAACCTCTCTACATACGTTAAGCAGAACATCGTGGTGACAATGATGCTTCAGGATGACATGACATCCGGTGAGGCAAAGCAGTTTTGTGACAAACTGCGACAGCGTCCCTACATCTGCAAGCTCGACTACGTGAGCAAGGAACAGGCGCTGCGCGAAGGTATACAGACGCTCGGTGCCGACCCACGTGAGTTTGCCGATGCCAACCCATTCCTGTCGTCGATAGAGGTGACTCTCAATGCCGACTATGCCAACAGCGATTCATTGCAATATATCTCTAAGGAACTCCGAGCCTATCCCAAGGTGAGCGAGGTGAAATATCAGAAAGACTTGATAGACAGTGTCAATCAGAACATCGCCAAGATAAGCGTTGTTTTGCTCACTATTGCCTTGCTTCTGACCATCGTCTCGTTCTCGCTCATCAACAACACCGTGCGCCTTAGCATCTATGCTCGCCGATTCTCCATCCATACGATGAAGCTTGTCGGTGCGTCATGGGGATTCATCCGTGCTCCGTTCGTGCGTCGATACATGGCTCTCGGATTCTTGGCAGCCATCATTGCATGTTGTGCTTTGGGTGGAGCCATATATGTGCTCTACATGTATGAACCAGGCATTCTTGAGATACTTACATGGAAGGAGTTGGCTATTACAGCTGGAGTGGTGGTGTTCTTCGGACTCTTCATCACAGCCATTTGTTCCACCATCTCTGTCAACAAGTTCCTGCGTATGAAGGCAGGCGACTTGTATAAGATTTAAACAACATTAATAATTAAAGATTATACAAAGTGGACAAAAGAAATTACGCTTTCGACAAGATCAATTTCATTCTGATAGCAGTCGGAATGGCGGTTGTCATTCTTGGGTTTATCCTCATGAGTGGTGGTGGCAGCGACGAGACGGTGTTCGACAGTGACATCTTCAGTGTGTGCCGTGTCAAGGTAGCGCCGGTGGTTTGCTTCCTCGGCTTTATCTCAATCATCTATGCGATTATTCGCAAACCGAGAGACTAACATTCAAACACTTAACATTCAACATTTTTAGAAAATGGATTGGTTACAAGCATTAGTCCTCGGCATCATCCAGGGCCTCACAGAATATCTGCCCGTCAGCAGTAGTGGACATCTTGCCATTGGCTCTTATCTCTTTGGCATTGAGGGCGAGGAAAACCTTGCGTTCACCGTATTGGTGCACGTGGCAACAGTGATGAGTACATTCGTTGTACTTTGGAAGGAAATCGACTGGATATTGAAGGGACTCTTCAAGTTCAAGATGAACGACGAGACTAAGTATTTCCTCAACATCGTAGTGTCAATGATTCCTATCGGCATCGTTGGCGTGTTCTTCAAGGATACAGTCGAGGAAATCTTCGGTTCGGGCTTGCTCATTGTGGGCTGCTGCCTGCTCTTGACAGCTGCGTTGCTCACATTCTCCTACTATGCCAAGCCGCGTCAGCGCGAGAACATCTCTATGAAGGATGCCTTCATCATCGGTTTGGCACAGGCATGCGCCGTGCTTCCGGGCTTGTCACGTTCTGGTTCTACCATCGCCACCGGTTTGTTGCTCGGCAACAAGAAGGAGAAGTTGGCACAGTTCTCATTCCTTATGGTCATTCCTCCCATCCTCGGCGAGGCTCTGCTCGACGTGCTTAAGGCAGTGAAGGGCGAGGAAGCATTTGGCGACATCAGCGCTCTGCCACTCATAGTTGGTTTCATCGCCGCCTTTGTCAGCGGTTGTCTGGCATGCAAGTGGATGATCAATATCGTAAAGAAAGGCAAGCTCATCTATTTCGGCATCTATTGTGCCATAGCAGGAGCCGTGACAATAGTTTGCTCACTACTCTAAAAAACAGACACTAAATATATATATGAATTTCACCAAAGGCGAAGTCATCGCCATCAACAAGCCTCTTGACATGACGAGTTTCAGCGCCTTGGCATACGTGCGCAAGCGCCTCTGCGTGCGTCTTGGGGTGAAGAAGTTGAAAGTAGGCCATGCCGGAACGCTCGACCCACTTGCTACTGGTGTGCTCGTGCTCTGCACGGGCAAGTTCACCAAGCGCATCGAAGAATTCCAGCAGCATGGCAAGGAATATACAGCCACATTGCAGCTCGGAGCCACCACGCCCAGCTACGACATGGAGCATCCCGTCAACGAGACCTATCCCACCGACGGCATAACACGTGAGCGTATCGAGCAGGTGCTGCGCCAGTTTGAGGGCGACATCGAGCAGGTGCCTCCTACATTCAGTGCTTGCAAGGTTAGCGGTCAGCGAGCCTACGACCTGCGCCGCAAGGGCAAGGACGTAGAGCTGAAAGCCAAGCAGATACGCATCGACGAGATAGAGTTGCTCGACTTCAATGCCGAGACCATGCAGATGTCTATCCGTGTGGCATGTGGCAAGGGCACATACATACGCGCCCTGGCACGCGACATTGGTCGTGCCCTCGATTCGGGAGCCTATCTGACTGCACTCTGTCGCACACGCTCGGGCGAATATCGTGTAGAAAACTGCATCGAACTAAAGCAGTTTGAAGAGTGGCTTGCCCAGCAGACTATAGAAACTACAGAAGATGAATAAATAAAAGAAGGACTATGAAGTTATCACAGTTTAAATTTAAGTTACCAGAAAACCAGATTGCACTCTATCCTCACAGCATCTATCGTGAGTTCGAGAACGACAAGGGCGAGAAGGAGACATTCCGCATCACACGCCGTGACGAGTGCCGATTGATGGTTTTGCACAAGAAATCTCAAACTATCGACATGTTTAAGAAGGACGCCGACGGAAAGCCCATCGAGGGTGAATATCTCGACTTCCGCAATGTGCTCGACTATTTCGACGAGCACGACACGTTCATCTTCAACGACACTAAGGTGTTCCCAGCACGTCTCTACGGCACCAAGGAGAAGACCGACGCCAAGATTGAGGTGTTCCTCCTGCGTGAACTTAACGAGGAGATGCGCCTTTGGGACGTGCTCGTTGAGCCTGCTCGCAAGATTCGCATCGGCAACAAGCTCTTCTTCGACGAGAGTGGCACAATGGTAGCTGAGGTTATCGACAACACCACAAGTCGCGGACGCACACTGCGTTTCCTCTACGACTGTCCGCACGATGAGTTCAAGCGCGAACTCTATGCTCTTGGCGAGGCTCCGCTGCCACGCTATGTCATCGACCGTCGCGACGACCATCATGCCACAGAGGACGACTTCGACGACTTCCAGTGCATTTTTGCCAAGCACGAGGGAGCTGTTACGGCTCCTGCCACTGGTCTGCACTTCTCACGCGAGTTGATGAAGCGCATGGAGATTAAGGGCATCAACTTTGCATACATCACACTGCACTGCGGACTTGGCAACTTCCACGACATCGAGGTGGAAGACCTCACCAAGCACAAGATGGACTCTGAGCAGATGCATATCAGTGCCGAGGCTTGCGCCATTGTCAATAAGACAAAGCAAGAAGGTCGCCGTGTTTGCGCCATTGGCACAAGCGTAGTTAAGGCTACTGAGACAGCTGTTGGCACCGACGGAATGCTGAAGGAATATGAGGGATGGACCAACAAGTTCATCTTCCCGCCGTACGACTTCGGACTTGCCGACTCAATGATTTCCAACTTCTATCATCCTTACTCTACACTGCTCATGGAGACATGCGCCTTCGGAGGCTACGACCTCGTGATGGAGGCATACAACCTTGCTGTTAAGCATGGATATATGTTCGGATGCTATGGCGACGCATTGCTCATCGTCAACGACTAAACAAATAAATAGAAGTCAACAATAATAAAGGACAACAAAAACAACATCAAATTGCTTGTTCAATAGCAACATCGAGGTTGTTTTTGTTGTCCTTTTTTCATCTTGTTTATTATAAAAGAATAACGTATGTCACAAGAAAATATTCATATAGTATATCTCTCGCTTGGCTCCAATCTTGGCGATCGCCACGCCACAATGCGTCGCGCCATCTCTATGCTCAGCGACAAGGTAGGCACCGTCGACCGTGAGTCGTCACCACTCGAAACCGAGCCGTGGGGCTTTGAGTCAACCAATAAGTTCTTGAATATGTGCGTTCGTGTGCAGACATCGCTGTCGCCCGAGCAAATACTTGCTATCACTCAAGACATTGAGCGTCAACTCGGTCGCAAGGCTAAGTCGGTGGACGGCAATTATCACGACCGCCCTATAGACATCGACATCCTTATGTACGACGATTTGCACATCTCCACACCTACACTCACGTTGCCCCATCCGCTGATGCACCAACGCGACTTCGTGATGATGCCATTGCGTGAGATACTTTAAAACAAAAAATCTAAAGTCTAATACCTATACCTACTGTGAACGGATGCCATTCTGGTGCATACTTTGTGCGCAACAGTGGAGTCAGCGCCGTGCGTGCATACAGCATAAGGAATCCGTAGCCCAGTCGAGCCTCAAGGTTGATGCCCACAGGATTCATGTTCACGTCACGTGTCAGCGTGTGTCTCTTGTCGAGTTTGTAGCGTGAGCGCTCTTTGAATCTAAACTCTATTGACGGACCAAAGGCAGCATATACGTCATCACGACCTATTTTTCTCGACCATTCAGCCATGATAGGTATGCGTGTTGTCCAATAGCTCAGATAGCTTTTTGACGGATGCTGGTCGTTGTCTTCGTCTCCGTTGTTTTGCCACACGTTAGCAAACGGTTGCAGACTTGTGATGCCGTCAGTGGTATTGAGCACATAATCGGTGTTGAAGTGATGGCTGACAAATGCCACAGACAGTGCCGATGTGATAGCCCAAGAACTGCTGATAGGACATTCAAACGAACATCCATAAAATCCCCATTCGCCCGATTTGCTGTCGCGGATGTATTTGTCGTCTGAAGATGTGCCAAATGCAGAGCCTGCCATCATGTTGCCGCCAAAGAATATGAACGGATAGTGACTATATTCTTGACTGTGTCGTTTGGCTGTTTTTCTTGGGATGAATGGCGACGTTACATACACCTGTTCCACCTCCTGACCATCGAGATACTGTGTTTCAAGTGTTTTCGTCATCTCCGTGCCGTTCTTCTTATACACCTTCACATTAGTGCGTTCACCCTTTTGGCTTATTTCAAACTTCTGCTTGTTGAATACGAATGTAGTGTCACATGTGTCCTTTGTAGCAGTAGTGTCTTGCTTCGTGGTAGTTTCCTGTGCCAAAGCTACGGCAGGCATTATAGCAGCTGCCATGATAAATGTCTTGATATTCATAGTTTTTTCGCTTTTTTAGTTTCTAAAATCTTTTGGTATAGCAAATAGTCATGATGTCCTCGGGTGACAATTCGCCCTCGATGTATATCACAGCCCCCTTGCCCTTGTCAGTGTGGCTAAATAGTATGTAGCGGTTGTGTCCCGATGGCAGTGGCTGCATCATGTAGTAGCCGCTGGCTATGCGTCCGTTGTCCACCACCTCTCTAATCTTCTTAGCCATCCTCCGGTCGGTCTTCAGCATTGAGTTGATGCTTGTTGCATACTTATCGTTGTATGTCAAACTCTTGTATATAGCCAACTGATAACCTCTCAGCTTGGTGTTCTGCATCACCACCATCTTGCAACCCTTCGAATGCCCATATTGCTGGAATATATTGTTGACGGCAAGACCATCCTGTGCGTTGGCAAATGTCGAGCCTATGCAGCAAAGGCATATAATCAAAACCACCCTTATCATAATCAGCGGTGGTTTGTGTCTAATCTTTAATGTCTTATCCATAATATATATATGTATGTTTATATGTGGTGTTTATTGTAGCATGTCGAGTGCGCTGAACGGGTCCTCATTTTCTGTCGACACAGTTTGCAGTGCGTCGTCCACCTGTTCGTTTATCACTTCCGGATTGGTGTACATCTTTCCGTCTATTACGGCATAGTTCTGTGGCGTAGACTCTAACCCCTTGTTCACTGACGGCACAAGCATCGCTATTGCCACAGCCGCAGCTGCCACAGCCGACGAAATCCATGTGCGTGGCTTGCGCATAGTGCGCAGTATCAACATGTGGCGTGGAGTAGGTTGTGTTGAGTTTTGCTCCATAGTGTGTCGCTCTTCGTCTACGAAGCTGAACAATGCACGCAGCGGACGCCACTCCTCGGGCATATCGTCGCCAGCGAGTCTAAACCACGAGCGCAGTGTCGCCTCCTCCTCGTTGCTCGTCTCGCCCGACATATATCGGTCTATAAGTGTCCGTATGTCGGTATGTGTGAGTGTTTTATTCAAGTTCTTTATCATCATCCAGTTCCTTTCATCATTATTTTAATGTAAGTCTCCCTTATCTTCGTTCGTGCCCTCGACAGGTTGCGTCTGAGGTTGTCGGCAGTACAGCCCGTTATCTGCATTATCTCGTCGGCAGTATATCCCTCAATCTCCTTCATTCGGAATATCTGCTGTTGCAGAGGCGGCAGTTGGCTCACAATATTGCGTATCAGCCTCGCCTCATCGCGCAGTTCCGCCCTTTGGTCGTCCACGGCTATGTCCATGCGTTCGGTCATAGCCGTCGAATGGCTCTCGTGTCGCTGCTGGTCGAGAAAGAGGTTGCGTGTCATTGTCATGGCGAGCGCCTTCAGTTTGCCGCCAGAGTCGAGTCGTGAGCGCATGTCCCACAGACGCAGCATCACCTCCTGCACAAGGTCCTCGGCATTATCTGCCGACCCTGTGACACTCAGCGCATAGCTCATAAGCTCTTGGCGCATGGGCAGGATTATATGGTTGAATTCGCTTGGTTTCATAACTGTTACATACATATAACGTATGAAGTGCTGAAATCGGACATGCATAAGCTAAAAAAAGTATTGAATAAAAGATAAATGTTGAAAAAAGGCTGATAACCGACCTTTTTTTAGTAACTTTGTAAAATTTGAAATCGATAATTACAATAAGAAAAATAACCAACCAATAAATGGGCAAAGGAAAACTGGCGAAGTTCGCCGACATGGAAAGATATGAGAACGTGTTTCAATATCCGTTCTCTGTAGCCGACAACGTGCCGTTCGAAATGAAGGGGCGTTGGCGCGAGATGTATTTCAAGAACGACAATCCTATTGTGCTGGAGCTGGGCTGCGGCAAGGGTGAATATACCGTGGGACTTGCCAAGATGTTCCCCGATGTCAACTTCATCGGTGTCGACATCAAGGGAGCCCGCATGTGGACTGGCGCTACACAGGCTCTCGACGAGGGACTGAAGAACGTGGCGTTCCTTCGCACCAACATCGAGATTATCGACCGCTTCTTCGCCGAGGGCGAGGTGCAGGAGATATGGCTCACATTCAGCGACCCGCAGATGAAGAACCCACGCAAGCGTCTCACGTCTACCTACTTCCTTGAGCGCTATCGCCACTTCCTCGTGGACGGAGGCATCGTGCATCTGAAGACCGACTCCAACTTCCTCTTCACCTACACCACATACATGCAGCAGCACAACAACTTGCCGTTGCTCTTCCGCACCGAAGACCTCTATCACACCGATGGACTCGACCCGCAGACGCAGGAAATCCTCGGCATACAGACCTACTACGAGAGTATGTGGATAGAGCGTGGACTCAACATCAAGTATATGAAGTTCGCATTGCCCAAGGAGGCTAATCTGACAGAGCCTGAAGTGGAGATTCCACTTGACGAATATCGCAGTTATCACCGCGATAAGCGAAGTCCTAAAACAACGGCATTGTGATTTTAAAACTCAAAATTCAAAACTCTATATAATGACATTATATCCAAAACTCATAATGGATGCGCTCGCCACAGTGACATATCCAGGCAACAAGAAGAATCTTGTTGAGGCAGACATGGTGGCAGACAATCTGCGCATCGACGGTATGAAGGTTTCGTTCTCGCTCGTATTCCCACGCGACACCGACCCCTTCCTCAAGTCAACAGTCAAGGCAGCAGAGGCAGCCATCCACTATCATGTGTCTAAAGACGTAGAGGTGACCATCTCCACCGAATACCTCTCCAAGCCACGTCCCGAGGTGGGCAAGATGTTGCCTAACGTCAAGAACGTCATTGCCGTCAGCTCTGGCAAGGGTGGAGTGGGCAAGAGCACCGTTGCAGCCAACCTCGCCATCGCCTTGGCACGTCTTGGCTACAAGGTGGGTCTGCTCGACTGCGACATCTTCGGTCCGTCTGTTCCCAAGATGTTCCAGGTGGAGGACGCACGTCCTTACGCAGTGAAGAAAGACGGTCGCGACCTCATTGAGCCTATTGAGAAGTATGGCATTAAGCTGCTCTCCATCGGATTCTTCGTCAATCCCGACACAGCCACACTGTGGCGCGGTGGCATGGCTTCCAACGCCCTGAAGCAGCTCATTGCCGATGCCGACTGGGGCGAGCTCGACTACTTCGTGCTCGACACACCTCCAGGAACCAGCGACATCCACCTCACATTGCTCCAGACACTCGCCATCACGGGTGCTGTCATCGTCTCTACACCGCAGAACGTGGCTCTCGCCGACGCTCGCAAGGGCATCGACATGTACAGCAACGACAAGGTGAATGTGCCTATTCTCGGATTGGTGGAGAACATGGCGTGGTTCACTCCTGCCGAACTCCCCGAGAACAAGTATTACATCTTCGGCAAGGAAGGTTGCAAGAGTCTCGCCAAGGAGATGAACGTTCCCTTGCTCGCCCAGATACCTCTCGTGCAGAGCATCTGCGAGAATGGCGACCAGGGTACACCTGCCGCCCTCGACAACACATCACTTACAGGTCTTGCCTTCATCAACCTTGCCCAGGCAGTTGTCACAGTGGTCAACCGTCGCAACAAGGAGCAGGCTCCGACACAGATTGTCAAGACACACAACTAAGCCACAGTTGTAATATCAACTAATAGCTGATGATATTTTCGTCCATACTCGAAAAAATTACTACTTTTGTATAAAACTTCGAGTATGAACGAAAATATTGAATCAGTAAAAAGATACAACCTATGGTTTGGCAATACCATTGATTGTGGATAGAATATAGGTCTATACGCCACCTTTTCATCGTGGCATATAGACCCTTGAATGTTGTTTAGCAGCAAACGCCAGCATATAACTTATCTATTGGGAATATCAAATCCCAATTCTTTCCCCAAACGATATTGCCAAACTCTATCTTGAACTTTTTGAATTTGTTTTCATTCAAGTAAGAGTTGTATTGCGGATGTGGATGTTTTCTGATAAAAGCACCAACATCTATCGTCTTAATGATGCCATCATTGAAGTGCAATTCCACTTTTAATGGCGCCACATATTTTGCAGAAACAATCCCCATAATTGTATTAGAAAATCCACAAGCAATGTGGTCATTAAAATTCGATATGATCACTTGATGGATATCGAAAAGCGAACCATGTCTGATTGTCTTTGTTGCTGATAACAAAATCTCCCAACGTAATAATATCCATACCTATAATCAAATCGTAATCACCGATGACACTATTTTTGCCACATGTCCCTTTGGAATACTTGGAACAACAACTGAGTAGTCGACATGACATTTCTTTTCGAACTCCTCTATAGGCAAAGAGAATACCTTGAGTTTTTTGTTACATTTTCCCATATATATATATTTATATCACTAACAATACTTGTCGCTGCAAATATAATTATTTTATTCCATAAAAACAAGTAATGTGATATTTAATGTATTTAATGCATGCCATAATCTATCATGTATAACTATTCATCATTTCGGCTGAAAGCATAGATATAGATTAATAAATACCCAGTTAGAGCAAGGGTCTATACGCCACCTGTTCATCGTGGCATATAGACCCTTGTCGTTTCCCGTGAAGTGCGGGGGAATATATTTTACTGCTTTCTCAAGGTAGGCAATGCTCCGTTAAGTTCGTAACGCCACTTTGAGCCTGCGTTCTGCAAGGCGGTGTTCATGGCATCAACGGCTTTCTGCCAGGTAATGCCAGTGCCGTCCACCTTCGTGGCTTCGGGGGCGATGCCTTCCTTATTGTAGCCGATGCCTTGTCCATGATTGTTCTTCCAATAGCAGGCGGTCACGGTGGTGTAGTTATTTCCCAAAAAGCCGCCGATATGCATATAGCCA
>CAKPST010000014.1 GCA_934183355.1 uncultured Prevotella sp. | reverse complement strand
CTTTTTCTATAAAACGGAAAATGAACCATATTAGTACTGATATATATAAATAATTTAGATCACTTACTTATATAGATTTGTTTTGACAGTTTTTATTTTATTATTATATTTGCAGTTGGATATCTGTCTATATGGACAGTTTATGCGACAAATAACCTAAATAATAACAAAACGCTATGGCTGCTTAAGATGCGGCATGGCCACTAAACCAAAGCATATAATATAATGTTTTCTTGGCTAATAGGAATGGTAGGGCTCTTCATAGGCAGCTTGTTTTGGGGTGTCTTGGCAGCCGTCTTATGTATGGTTCTCTTTGTGTTTTTTGCAAAGGGATGGTATAAGCATGTTTCTTTTGTGCCATCGGTATATGTCGTCGGTGTTTTGCTGTTCATCTTTCTCATATTCTATTGCACGTTTATAGTGGGCGAATTGAGGCTAATAAATACAGCTCAGGAGTATAAGGAGACTATAGCGCAGCTACTCAATATGATGGGCATTGCCGACACAGAGAACATAGGCAAGGCAGAGCTTGCTTCGATTCTTGGCAGTCTGTCTCGCGAATATCCATTCTTGGAAAGTTATTTCACCGACTTTAGCTATGAAGGCTCTGTAGCAGAGTTGCCAGGCTCAATGATAGATCAAATTGTAAGTTCCCTACGCAAGGAGATTGTTTTTGATATTATCAAGTGTCTTGTGGCATTTGCTGCTGCTATAGCTATCGTGATATTCTCAAAGCCCAATCGAACCGGCAGTGGCAACTATGGCGGCATGGGTTATGGCGACTATCGTGGCACATCATCGTCATACACCTCGTCTGGCGATGACTTCTGATAGGCTATTGAAGAAGTTGATATAAACAAAAACTGAAGTATTAATATAAAAACCTATAATAATTATGGCAAACCATTTGATCATTGGACTTGGTGGCACGGGTGGCAAAGTAATCCGTGAACTTAGAAAACGCATATACGAGGAGTTCCACAGCGTGGAGCCTGGTGGTGGCGCATTTATCAACTATCTGTATGTTGACTCATCGCCCTCCGACCTCAACGACCGTGCAGGATGGAAGGTGCTTGGCAAGAGCGTTCATCTTGGTGAGGCTCAGAAGGTGAGCATTCACGGCATCAGCACATCTACACTCCAGAACCTTGGCACCAGCCCAGGCCTGCAGTGCTTCATCAATCCACGCGACAAGCAGCTCATCGACCAGTATATGGGTCCGCTTGTGACAGCCGGCATCGGTGGTCAGCGCCGTCGTTTGGGTCGTATGCTCATGGCTTACAACCTTGCCGACCGCAACAGCACCAACAACTTCCGTGTTAAGTTGCAGTCAGCGGTCAACAATCTTACACAGACATCAGGCGACAATGATGTGACATTCCACATTTGCGCTGGTCTTGCAGGTGGAACAGGTTCGGGTTCTATTGTTGACGTCATCTCACAGATACGCAAACTCTATCCATATCAGGAGGCTACACATGCTTACAAGATTCGTCTCTTCGTATATATGCCAGAGAACAATGTGGTTTATCCAAGCCATGACAACGGATTCTATCAGGCTAATGGCTATGCAGCACTCTCAGAGCTTAACGCCATCAGCGTGGGCAAGTATGCTCCTTACGACGTGACAGGCGAACGCGACGTCTTTACACAGGAGGTGCAGCGTCTTATGGAGCATCAGGAGACTTTTGAGGCTTGCTATGTATATAGTAATGTCAATGAGGCAGGCAAGAATCTCGACCTCAGCCAAAAACTTCCTGAATGTGTTGCCGATTTCCTCTTCCAGACTGTAGTAGTAGCTTCACTCAGTAGTGCAGGCAAGATGAGTCGTCTTGTGGGATGTGAGAATGATGGTGCTGGACCAGAGAGCAATCTCAACGGTGAGAAGACACGCAGCCGCAAGTTCTTGTCGTTTGGTATAGCACGTGTTGAATATCCTGAGACCGAAATCGATGAGTATGTGACATACAACTATGCTGTGCAGGCTGTGCGCCAGCTCACTTTCAACCTCTGGCAGGAGGGCATCGGTTATGGCGAGATCTCTATTGACGAGGTTGGCTCAGGCTATCTCGACCAGATTAAGGATGTCAACAACCGTGGCAAACTTAAGCTTTCTAATGCTATTCTTACTCTTGAGGCTCCAGTCATCGAGTCGGATGCTACACGCAACTGGCGTCCTTACAACATCACATGGGAGACACGCTTGCAGCAGGATGCAGGATTTGTGATGAAGAGCAACGAGAAGAAGCAGTGGCTCGAACAGTTCACTGCTCTTGCCGACGACTACTATGAGAAGGGATTCCGCAAGCATGGTGTCAAGAAGTTCTTTGAGATACATCGCAGCGAAATCAGAGCCTACGCTCGCAACATACGTCGCCACATTGAGACCTTGCTCTTTGACGAATGGGCAGCCGGTGGCAAGGAGGGCAAGAGCATCCTTCAGATAGAGAAGTATGCCATGCTGTTGCGCCAGGACTGCGACGACCGCATCGGACTCTTCAAGGAACAGAAGGCTAAGCTTGATAACATGTCTGAGGGCTACCTCAAGGATATGAAGACAGCAAGCGATGAGTGGGAACACATAGGATGGATTCGCGATGCTATCACCAATGCTTCGGAGAAGGTATTTGGTAGGTATAAGAGTGCTAAGTGCAGCTACTACAGCACATTGACCAAGATTGAGTCTTACGAATATGCCATTCTCTTGCTCCAGCAGCTCATCAACGAGCTTAGCAGCATGATTCTCGGCATCCAGGCAATGAAGACTGAGTTGGGCGAAATATTGAAGAACGTGCTTGTTCAGGCTACATCTAAGTGTCAGACCAACGCTGCCAATGACGATGGCATCATGAAGAAGTATGATCCAGAGATGGTACAGGTGCTCACTAAGCAGTATGTTGGCGACTACAACTACCAGAACTCTAACGCCACAGAGATACGTCAGAGCATGATAGCCAAGCTCGGCGAGGATGGTGAGCACTCATTTGCTAATCTCAATGCAAATGTAGACCTCAATACCGCTGCCGACCTCATCGTCGACATCTGTGCCAAGAATGCACGTGCCGCTATGGAGGACACTGCTACTAAGGATCCTCTCATGAAGATGGTGGGAGTAAACATCCTTGACAAACTGCGCATCGACCTCAACAGCGAGGACAAGCTTGAGGCGTTTGTCAACAATGTCATTGACATGGCTCGCTCATACGTGCAGTTCAACCCGGCTGAGACAGGCAAGGTAATTGGTGACAATGTTGGTGCAATGATGTCAATGGTGCAGGTGGCTCTGCCTAAACCAGTGACCGAGCAGGAGACCGACTTCGTCAACAAGCTATCTGCTGCATTCCAGTCGAAGGTGGCAGGCTTCGTTCCGAGGTTTGTAGACGGCGACCTCTCAGTGAACTTCAAGTCCAACCAGATTGTTGTGGTTTGCGCCAATGCAGGATTCCCGTTGCGCTTCTTGTTCAACATGAAGACTCTCAAGGATCGTTACGAACGTCTGCTTGCAGCTCCGCAGGGCGAGCTCAATCGCATGGTGCTACATACAGAAAGTTTCACCAAGCCGCTGCCAGAACTCTTTGAGCTTGATGTTACTGATCTTGAGAAGCCATCTAAGAAGGCTGTCATGTTGGGCATCGCATTGCGACTCATCCAGCAGCAGCAAGACCCAATCACAGGCGAAAAGTTCCTCGCAATGAACGTGCCCGACGAAGTGTTTGGCGACCAGTGGGTGAAGATAGGCAAGGACTACATCGCATGTGTTGAAGTGCTAAAGCAGGACATCAAGAAGTTGCGCAAACTTGAAGGCGAGATTGAGAAGAGCTTGCAGATGAACGCACGCAGCAACGAGCAGAAGGCAGAGGTGCGCAAGCTCGTCGGTGGCGTTGTGCAGCAACTCATCCTGCCTACAGTATGCGAGGGCAACCAGTTTGACCCGAAGTATGCTGCCTACAAGAACATCGCCATTGAGATTATCAACGAGAAGCTCAAGGACCTTTAAGCAATTATTTCAACTATAATAGGAGGGTATGGCATCCTTGCCATACCCACTATGTATAACAACAAAGTAAAAATATTAAAAAAGATATGGCAAAGAAAAAAGGTATATGTCGTGACGAAGAGTGTCCGATGTTTAATCAAGTACAGGAGGCTGAGGAGAACGAATTCTTTTGTAAGGAATGCAATCAACCATTGTTCCCAATAGGTCCTGGTGGCGGTGGTGGTGATGATTCTTGGTTGAAAAAGCATGCCAAGCAGATAGCCATCGGCGTTGGCGCACTTGCAATCCTTGGTGGTGGCGGATATGGCATCAGCACAATGATGTCTGATGACAAGCCAGCTGTAGAAAACACCAACCCAGAACCTAAACAGGAGCAACCTGCTACTACTGTCAACACCGACTCTTTGGAGAAAGTGCGTCAGGACAGCATCCTCAAGGCAAAGGAAGACAGCATAAAGAAGGCTTTGGAGGAAAATAATTCAGGTTCAAAGCCAGACGGAGGCAAGACTGTTACAACTCCAACTCCAGCTCCAGTGGCATCTCCTAAGTCGCTCAACCTCGGATATGCAACATACAAGGGACGCACACGCAACGGCAAACCCGAAGACACCAACGGTGTTCTCACATTCCGTTCGTCGCATGTCATCGACAGCAACGACCCGAAGGGACGTATGGCTGATGCTGGCGACTATGTAATAGGTCAGTTCTCTGACGGCCATCTTGTTGTAGGTACTCACTACGGTGCTGATGGTGTCGTTAAGGGCAAGATCATTATAGGCAAGTAAAAGAAAAAACAAAATAAAATAGGAGGACTGTACTATGCGCACAGTAATCGTATTGTTGTCCGTATGGCTTGCGATAGGCTCTGCCAATGCTCAACGCCTAAATTTGTTCAACGACTCATTGCAGGCGCAGGCAAGCAAGCCAATGTCAATAGTGATGGACTTCATGGAACGCTATTTCTGCGACTTGAAGAAGGTTAAAGGCACTACCGTGGCAGACAAGATGGCTGACGACAAGGTGTTTTTCCGCAAAGGACGCCTTGCTGACATCTATACTGTCAACCCTACGATGTCGTTCTCGTTCTCTCAGGTAGACCGCCATTACGAGGTGACATGGTTCAAGGACAATAAGACGTTTGTAACGGTTGTCTTCCCGGCACAATACGACCTACTGATAGGACAGTCGAAGACGGTGGCGCAGCGCAATCTGCGCTCTGTCATACACTCTGCTCCAAAGACCGAGGCATCACCAACAGATGTCACCGACATAGAGCAGATAGACGGAAAAATATGGAAGAAGGAAAGCGAGACGATGGAAATCGCTTCGCTTTCCAACGCCATGTATTTCCAACGCAAGGGAACCGACTTTGTGCCAGTATACGATTCTGCCTACAAGGAATACTCTGCCGCCAATCTGTTTCATGGTATTGTGGCTGACAACGACCGCCGCATATACATAGAACAGCTTGACGAAAATCTCAAGACAACGGGTTATACCATTACTCTCGGCGAATGGCTCAACTATTGCCGCGACATGAATCTCACTACATTCTTCGGTATAGAGGAGGTGCGCGAGGACGGAGTGCTCGCACTTGTCATAGTGCGCAGCCGTGAGTTGTGTTTCAACCACATGCTATCCGTGGTCATTCCCGACAACTTCATTGAAAATCCCAAGGCGGTGCTCAAGGCTAAATTGACATCCTATATCCCCACCCACAACTTGAGCAATCTCTACGGAAAACAATCTAAGAATCACAAGAATATCAAATGGAGATAAGAAAAAGACTATTGGCAGTCCTTGCCTTCATGTTATGCTTTTCAGCATCGTTCGCACAGACAGACAATGTGCAGAGAAACATCAACATCGTGAAGCGAGACACCGCCTACATATATGCTGAGGCTACGATGAAGAAGATGGAGGACGCACTCGAAGGAGCTAAGGCTGTTCTCGAACTGCAAGTGTCTGAATGGCTCAAGAGCCAGGGCATGTCTGGAACCGAGACTTGTGTGACCAAGGCAAAGGAGAATATCATGACGTTGCAGACCAAACGTGGCAATTTCCACCGTGCGTTTGTATATGTCAAGAAGAGCGACATCATCACATTCGCCGCAGAAAGCAATGTGCTTGTGATGAAACTTTCAGACGGTAAGTCGAAGAAAAGCAATAAGGCTTCAAAGCCTGCGGCACCAGCTAAAACAGCCAAAGAAACTTCTACCAAGTCTGTGGAGCCAGCTAAACCAGCTGCACCAGCCAAGCCAGCAGCCCCTGCTAAGCCCAGCACTCCCGTTGCCGACGACGATACATATATGACTCCTAAGAAGGAGACGGCATCTAAACCACAAAAGGTAAATAAGGAGAAAGTGGAGAAGGTTGAGAAAAAAGAAGAAATGAAGTCGGAGGTGCGACCAATCAACGACGGACTCAACTCTACAGCCGAACGTCAGATGAAGAATGTGGCTAATGTCAGCGACATCAAACCTCTCATCCTTTCGTGGGTAGACAGCGAGAAGGTAGCCCCGAACAACTATGGTCAGACATCAACGTTGCCCACTTCAGGCGACTTCCACGCCTTCGTTTACGACCGCAGTGGCAATGTAGTGGCTGCATTGCGACACACAGGTGGAAAGACATTTAATCTCAATACACTCGAAGCCGACGACATGGCCAACTACAAGGGCAAGGGCTATGGTGTGTTTTGGGTAAGATTTAAATAAGGAATAAAACAAAAAAAGATACGTATGATAAACAGAAAATTATTCTTGCTGCTCATTGTCAGCATCTTCACACTCACCGCGTCGGCTGTGAATTTCTCGTTTTCTGACGGTATACGCGATGCGGCTCTCAAGCGTCAGATGGAGTTGAAGGTGACAACTCTGCTCAATGAGTTCAACGCTGCACAGTCAGCCGGACGCAATCTCGACTTTCATGTAGCAAAGGTCAATACCGATGTGCAGAACTCTCTTGCCATGCTTTGGGAGACCACACCGTTCTGCTGCGACGAGGACGAAGTGGTGGAGCATTGTCTCACCACTGGCACTGGCTATCAAGTGCGCAACATCCCACTGATGATGAAGCCCACCGAGCCAGGACTCGATGAGGACGAGATGTATCAAGAGGCTGTCATCAACTTCGACAAGCGTGGTAACATCGTCAGCTTCTATATGTCGATAAGCATGAATCTGTATATGAATGTGGTGAAGCAGAACGTCGAACTCACCGACCTTCGCCGTCGTCAGCAGATTCTCGACTATGTGGAGCGTTTCCGTACAGCCTACAACGAGCGCAACATGCCGTTCCTACAGCAGGTGTTCAGCGACAAGGCTCTCATCATCACTGGTCGTGTCATCACCACTAAGACTCATGAGGGTGGTATGTCGCAGGATGTGATTTACAATCAGCAGTCGAAGAAGCAATACCTCAGCAAACTATCGGGTGTATTCAAGACGGTGAAGTACATCAAGGTGGTGTTCGACGACATCGACGTGCTCAAGCATCCCACCAATCCCAACCTCTATGGTGTCACCTTGCACCAAGGCTATTCCACCGACCGCTACCACGATGAGGGCTATGTATTCCTCTTGTGGGATTTCTCCAACGAGAACAGTCCGCAAATACATGTGCGCACATGGCAGCCCGATAAGCTCAATGGCAAGCCCATTTCTAAGGACGATGTATTCTCGTTCGTTGACGTAGGTTATTAATCATTTAAAAATATTTATACTATGAGAAGAATACTGTTTATGATAGCTTTCTGCATGATGTGTGTTTGTGCAGGAGCTCAACAGGTGAAACTTGTCAAGGCTGAAGCCAAGCCAATGGATGCACGTGCTCGCACCAATGCCCGCACCAAGGACGGCAAGACTTGTGCTCTTGCCATTGTTAGAGTGGTTGGCGTGCGCGATATGAAGTTTGCCGATGCTGTTGGCGACGCACCTTGGCAGCGCAACGAGTATTGGGTCTATCTCCCCGTAGGCACCAAGACACTTCGCTATAGCTATGCTGCTGGCAAGAAGTCGGGCAGTGTCAATCTTGCCCAGAAAGGCATCAAGAACGGCGAGGGTGAACTCTGCGAAGTTACATTCGATACCGAGAAGCATTTGCGCTCGGCTGTCTTCTTCGTCAATCCTTCCGATGCTGTGCTCACTGTTGACGGCAGCGTTGTGGCCCTTGATGCTGAGGGTACAGCCACTGTCGATAAGCCAGTTGGCTCTTACAACTATACTGTCAAGGCTTCGGGTTATGAGGCAGAGAGTGGCAAGGTGAGCCTTACATCACAGAGCATCATCACCACACAGAATGTCGACCTTCAGCCTATTTACCACACACTCGCCCTGACTGGTGTGCCTGACGGCGCAACAGTGTTTGTCGACAATGTGCGTCAGCCGTCCGACATGCTTTCGTCGCTTCAGGTGACAGAGGGCAACCACGAGTTGCGCATTGTTGCTGAGCGTTACGACGACTATGTGCAGAACTTCACCGTTGCTGATGCCGACAAGACTATGCCAGTGAGCATGACGATGAAGGAGCAGCAGACTAAGGTATACAAGAAGGAGCGTACACGTACAAGTGTCAATCTGCGCAGTGCCTTGCAGTTTGGCGTCACTGGCGGATACACCGACCTTGGCTCGGCTACAGGTGCCGCAACTGCCGACATCGGTGCACGCATCAACTATATGTACCACTTTGCTGGATATATGACCCTCAACATTGGTGGACAGTTCATCTATAGCTTAGAGCGTATCTATCCGTCGTCTATTAAGGACTACTATAAGGACTTCAAGGATAAGTCGGACATGTATTCTGTTGATGTGCCAGTACAGTTTGGTGCTACAATTCCTCTTGACGGCTACAACCGCTACCTCATTTCGTTCCTCGGTGGTGCCTATGCACGCTATTATTGGGTGAGCAGCAAGAGTGACAGCTCTAACAACGACTATGGCAAGACCATGAGAGAGGACTTCAATAGTGGCAAACTTGCCCAGGAAGGCCATCTCAAATACCCCGATCGCGACAAGGCAGTTGAGTTTGGCGAGTATGTCGACTATGGACTCCGTGCTACTGTTCAGCTCGATCTCAGCAGATTCTGCATTACACTTGACGGCAGCAAGAGTTTGCGCAATCCCGGATTCTCCGTATCTGGCACAGTAGGCATTCGTCTTAATAAGTAATGGCTTTATCCTATGCGATTGAAAAATTTCTTTCTTATAATGATTCTGTTGTTCTGTGCAGGCGCTCCGGTGCTTGCACAGAATCTTTCTGTAGAGACTTATAAGCTCCTTGAGGACAATAATACAGCACGTCGTTTTCCGCAGATTGCTGGCGACAATCGCGACACATGTGCCGTCATCATACTCCGCACACCGGGCATCAAGGGTCTGGAGTTTCCCAATCACAACCAATACTACCGCGCCATCGCCACTGACACATGTGCCGCATTGCGCAGTCAGTTTCCCAAGCCCGGCACCTATCTCGTCTATGTTCCGGCTGTCATAGGCAACATGATTAGCTATCGCCACGAGAGCTATCTGCCTGGCACGTTCAGCATACGCGATTATGGCATGCGCCGCATGAAGAAGGCAGCCACCTACGAGGTGGTGATGAAGGCTGAGGCTGCTTCTGCTGACGCTGTCAAGAGCAAGGTCGTGGTTAAGATTCATCCCGTTTCAGCAAGTCTCACGTTCGACGGAGCAACCATAGAGTCTGCCGCCAACGGCATATATGAGTTTGAGAAACCCGCTGGTTCCTATTCTTATGAGGCAAGTCTTGCCAACTATCGTGTGCGTCGTGGCACAGTACAGCTCGGTCAGAGCGACGCCAAGACCATCAACTTGATACTCCAACCCATCATGCACCGCGTCACCGTCAGCTGCAATGTTGACGAGGCTACAGTGTATGTCGACGACGATCCGTTTGGCAAAGTGGGACAGCTCATGCTTCCTCAGGGCAACCACCGTGTGCGTGTGCAGGCAGCCAACTATATCGACTCCGAGCAGACTGTTGACATCAAGGCTGGCACCATGCTCAATTTCTCCCTCAAGAAGAACAAGAATCTCGACGAGATACACTCCGTATTGGTGACAATCAAGAGCAAGGCAAGCGCTGTCTACAAGAACAACAAGCAACTTGAGGGTTGGTCGAAAGAAAAGCCGATGAGATTCATGCCCGGCAAGTATTACATCTCTGACGACATAGGCAACGAGATGTTCATCAAGGTAGAACGCGACCGCCCTATGACGGTAGACCTTGAATCCCAAAAGGTGAGATATTAAATCGTCTTTCTCTGGATATATGCACAAATTGCGGTAAATACACAGCAAAAATCATAAAAGATGCGGTGTATTTACCGCAATTTTTATAAATTTGCGTATGAATAACCCACTTCATTCTAATTGATGAAATATATCCATACAATCCATCGGTTCTTGAGTCTTATAGCGGCTCCAATGTGCCGCAACAAGGCATTCTTCTTTTTCATGTATATGCTTGGGTGCATCTGTGCCTGGGCAACGCTACCAAATGCCCGTGGTGCCAAGCTTTACGACAATCTCTATCTGGAGTTGTTCCTTGATGTCTATGTGCTTGCCACCGTGCTCACGGTGTTGCCGCGGCGTGTGATGGTGTGGTTCCGGGGCTTCTTTTATGTTGTCCTGTATGCCACTGCTGTAGTGGATGTCTACTGCTTTGTCAAGTTTCAGTCGACACTCACGCCCACCATGCTGCTCCTTGTCGGCGAGACCGACTCTCGTGAGGCAGGCGAGTTTTTGCGCTCATGTGTGTCGCCCGACATCCTTATGAGCAATGTCGGATGGGTGTTGCTACTCATAGCAGCCCATGTGTTTGCCACATTGAGGCTTCGTTTCCCCCATTTCGTGCCTAAGACATGGTGTCGTCTGGTGCGTTCGCTGTGTGTCAATGCCAAGTTGCTCACTCATCGTGTGCGCTATGTCACCACCTTTGCCGTAGTGGCACTGTTGGTGGCATCGGTGGTAACGAGTGCTCACAACAAGGCTGCCACCGTCAAGCTCCTCTCCGGACGTACTATTGGTGATGTCGAGCACACGCTCACCGAGTCTAAGCATGCCGTGCTCTATCAGCCCATCTATCGTCTTGTGTTCAGTCTGTATGCCAATTCGCTCACAGCCAAGCAGATAGATCGCCTTGTTAATACCGTTGACAAGGTGCGTGTCGACTCCTGCTCATTCCGTTCGCCCAATATTGTGCTCATCATCGGCGAGAGCTACAATCGCCACCACTCGGCACAGTATGGCTATGTCATGCCCACAACACCACGCCAACAGAAACTCGAAAAGCGTGGACGACTGGTCAAGATGACCGACGTTGTCACTCCGTGGAATCTCACGAGCTTCGTCTTCAAGCATATATTCTCGCTCTATACGGTAGGCGACAAGGGCGAGTGGTGCGACTATCCACTCTTCCCCGCAGTCTTCCGCAAGGCAGGCTATCATGTCACGTTCATCACCAATCAGTTCTTGCCCAAGGCAAAGGAGGCTGTCTACGACTTCAGTGGAGGCTTCTTCCTCAACAATCCCAAGCTCTCGGCAGCCCAGTTTGACGCTCGCAACAGCCGTCTGCATGAGTTCGACGAGGACCTTCTACGCGACTATGAGGAGCTACAGAGCCAAAACCGAGACAACAATCTCATCATCTTCCACCTCCTCGGTCAGCACGTGCAGTATCGCCAGCGTTCGCCCAAGGACCGCAAGAAGTTTAAGGGTGACGACTATCGTGAGCTGAAACCCAACCTCAATGCACGTGAACGCCAGATACTCGCCGACTACGACAACGCCATACTCTACAACGACTCCGTAGTGACAGAGATAGTCAAGAAGTTTGAGAACGATGATGCCATTGTCCTCTACGTGCCTGATCATGGCGAGGAGTGCTACGAGGGCGACATGCACTTCTTCTGTCGCATGCACTCAGCCCGTGTTGATGCACGTCTTGCCCATGCCGAGTTCGACATCCCTATGTGGATATGGTGCTCACGCAAGTACATCAAGCGTCGTCCTGAGGTGTTCCGCGAGATAATCAATGCTCGCAATCGTCGCTACATGACCGACGCCTTGCCGCATCTGCTGCTATATCTCGGAGGCATCGACTGCCCCTACTACAAGGACAGCCTCAACCTACTGTCGCCCGACTACAATGAGTCGCGTCCACGTATACTGAAGAATACGGCAGATTACGACAAGCTATAGTAACAACAGCATCACCCCCATTCAACAATAAAAAACAATACAACATCAAATGTTATCACGCACCGAATGTTCCGCCATGCGCGGTCTTGCCATCATAGGCATCTTCCTCCACAACTACTGCCATTGGCTTGGTTTTGCCGTCAAGGAGAACGAGTATACGTTCACCATGTCCAAGGGTTCGCAGCTTCTTCAGGCGATAGCGTCGCCCGACTTGAATCTGCCCATACATTTACTCTCGTTCTTCGGCCACTACGGAGTCCCTGTCTTCCTCTTCCTCTCAGCCTACGGACTGGTGATGAAGTATGAGAAGGGTGGTGCCAACAAGCCGTCGGCAGAGCAGACATCCCTCTTTCCATTTGTTCGCCACCACTATGTCAAGCTGTTCAAGATGATGATAGTTGGCTTCGTCATCTTCACCATCATCGACGCCATAACTCCTGGTCCCCACCACTATGCCGTCCTTGACATTCTCGGACAGATGTTCATGGTCAACAACATGATGCCCGACCCCGACCACATCATCTGGCCCGGACCTTATTGGTTCTTCGGTCTTATGATGCAACTCTATATCGTCTATCGTCTGTTCTTGTGGCGCAAGGGTATCATTTTCCCCATCCTCCTCATCGCCGTATGCTGGGCATTGCAAGCATTCTGCGAACCCGAGGGCGACACGCTCAATCGCATACGCTACAACTTCATGGGTGGTGTGCTCCCATTCTGTGCCGGACTGCTCTATGCCCGTCGTGGACGTGAGATGAGTCACGCCTTCTGGGTGACACAGACAGTAGTGAGCATCGTGTTGGTATTCTTCTTCAGTTTCAACTTCCAGTTGTGGCTCTGGGCGCCACTCTTCGTCTGTTCGGCAGCCGTAGGCATCGCCAAGCTCACACCGCGCAGCATCAATCAATGGATGGCATGGATGGGTGGCATCTCGTCTGCCCTCTTTGTCCTACACCCCATCACTCGCAAAGTGTTCATACCCATATCTCGCCATGGCGATGTCTACACCGGACTCCTGCTGTATATCATAGCGTCTGTGGCACTCGCATGGTTCTATCATAACTTCTCGAAACTTCGTTCAGGGAAGTAACTCACAACATACAACTCAAAATTCCCAACTCCCATGCGCATTCCCGACATCGAACTCGCCAACATATCGCGTTACCGCGCCCAACAGATGGGAGCCGCGATGCTCTTCGTCATCCTCTTCCATATAGCCCTCGACCGTGGCGACCCCTTCTACGGTCTGCGTCGTTGTGGCAATGTGGGAGTCGACATATTCCTATTCCTCAGTGGAGTAGGGCTTTGGTTCTCGTGGGTTAAGACACCCGACGTGCGCCATTTCTATCGTCGCCGTCTGCTGCGCATCCTGCCCACATGGCTCGTCTGCGCCACAGCGTTCTATCTGCCCGACTATCTCGGACCCCGACGCTTCTCCCGAAACCTTGTCGACCTCATCGGCGACATCACCATCAACTGGGACTTCTGGCTCCACGACGAGCTCACATTCTGGTATGTCCCAGCCATCATGGTGCTCTATCTTGCCGCCCCGTGGTATATGCGCCTCGTTCAGCGCCATCCCGTCTACCGCTGGTTGCCGTTGCTGATGGTGGTGTGGTGTGTCATGGTGCAGTGGGTGTTGCCCATCCATCATGCCGTGGGACATCTTGAGATATTCTGGAGTCGCGTGCCTATCTTCTTCATCGGCATCAACTGCGGCGAGATGGTGCGTTCGTCTCATCGTGTCGAGGGCAGTGCAGTATGGCTCTTGTTCGTCACCTTCCTCATGACATTCGGCACAAGCCTCTATCTTGAGCAAGTGCGCCACGGTCAGTTTCCCCTCTTTGTCGAGCGCATGCTCTACATCCCGTTCACTGTATGCACCGTGCTTGTGATGAACCGCCTCTTCCGCCGCACACCGCAGTGGCTCAACCGCGCCTTCAGCTTTGTCGGAGCCTTGAGTCTTGAGGCATATCTCATCCATCTGCACTTCGTCCTTGTCTACGTTCAGCCACTCCACCTCGGCTATTGGATGACGTTCTTCGTCACCGTACTCTTGACGCTACCGTTGGCATGGCTGCTGCAAAAGGGACTCCACTTCCTCACCAAACGTCTCTGATAAGCCAACAACATATATATCAAATAAACAAAATAAAAACTATGATAAAAAACATTCTGCGCCTCACTCGCCCCAAACAGTGGATTAAGAACTTCTTTGTCTTCATCCCCATGTTCTTCGGAGGCGAACTCTTCGACACCCACTCCGTGTGGCTGACGGTGATAACATTCTTTGCCTTCAGTCTTGTGGCGTCGTCGATATACTGCTACAATGACATCGTGGATGTAGACGCCGACCGCATGCACCCCGTCAAGTGTCATCGTCCCATAGCATCTGGAGCCTTGAGCATACGCATGGGCTACATACTTATGTCTCTCACGTTGGTGCTCGGCATTGCCGTCACGCTGCTCTTGCCGCCCGAGGTGATGAGCCAGGTTATGGCTGTCGTGGTGTTCTACTATGTGCTCAACCTTGCCTATTGCTCCAAGCTCAAGCAGTATGCCATCCTCGACGTGTGCATCGTGGCGTTTGGTTTTGTGCTGCGCATCCTCGCCGGAGGCTTCGCCTGTGAGTTGGCTCTGAGCAACTGGATAGTCATTATGACCTTCCTCCTCACCCTCTTCATGTCCTTCGCCAAGCGTCGCGACGACGTGTTGCGCATGAACGAGACGGGTGAGGCGCCACGCAAGAACACCGTGCGCTACAACCTCACATTCATCAACCAAGCCATCACCATCACCGCCTCCGTCACCCTCGTGTGCTACATCATGTATTGTGTGTCGCCCGAAGTGGTGGAGCGCTTCGAGACTCCCTATCTCTACTTGACGTTCGTCTTCGTGTTGCTCGGTCTGCTGCGCTACATACAGATAGCCGTAGTCGACAAGAAGAGTGGCGACCCGACGAAGATAATCCTCCGCGACCACTTCTCGCAGGTGATTGTCGTGGCATGGATACTGACATTCTTGCTGATGATATATGTGATATGATAAACGTGATATGAAGAAAAAGATATATCTGTTCGATTTTGACGGCACGCTGACAAGTGCTGACACTCTCCTGGAGTTCATTCGCTATGCTTGCGGTCGCCGCCGCTTCTACATGGGATTTGCCCTCTTCAGTCCGCTGTTGGTGCTGATGAAGCTACGCCTCTATCCCAACTACCGTGCCAAGGAGCGCCTCTTCGCCTGGTTCTTCCGTGGTATGTCGGTGGACGAGTTCGACACGGTGTGCCGCCGATTTGCCCATCACAACCAACGTCTGCTGCGCCTCAAAGCCATCGACAAGTTGCGTCAGCTGTTCCACTACAACGAGACGGTGTGTGTGGTGAGTGCTAGCATTGACAACTGGGTGCGCCCATTCTTCGACAACATCGCCAAGGCGAGCCGTTCCGACTTACGTGTCATTGGCACTGAGGTGGAGGCGGACACACAAGGCATTCTCACAGGACGCTTTCGCACACCAAATTGCTATGGCAAGGAGAAGGTGAGACGAGTGATTGCCGAGATGCCGATGCTGGAGAAACAACGCGACGAGTACTTGGTGGTGGCGTATGGCGATAGTAGGGGAGACAGAGAACTGCTG
The DNA here is from genome assembly GCA_934183355.1 of uncultured Prevotella sp. Taxonomy (GTDB): domain Bacteria; phylum Bacteroidota; class Bacteroidia; order Bacteroidales; family Bacteroidaceae; genus Prevotella. Next base: position 21,107 of record CAKPST010000014.1, on the reverse strand, counting down.
GAGTTCGCTGATGAGTCACACTTCAAACCATTCCGATGAAATTATGAATAACAAACATTTGGGTGAAGTAATACGCTTCGGCATTGTCGGTGTGACAGCCACGCTGATGCAGTACGCCATATATTGGGTGCTGCTACACTGGCTCAACCCATCCATAGCGATGACCATTGGCTATGCCATCAGCTTCGCGTTCAACTTCATTGCCTCCACACGCTATACCTTCCGTGTCGAGGCGTCAGCCAAGCATGGGGCAGGCTTTGCGCTGAGCCATGCTGTCAACTATGTGCTACAGATGGTGGTGCTCAATGCCGCAATATGGATAGGAGTGCCAGAGCAGTGGGCGCCTATACCTATGTTCTGCGTCTGTGTGCCGGTCAACTTCCTACTTGTGAGATACTTTTTAAAGGTAAAAAAGTAGAAAAGTAAAAAAGTAAAAAGGTAAAGAAGTAGAAAAGTAAAAAGGTAAAAAAGTAGAAAGGTAAAGAAGTAAAAAGGTAAAGAAAATAGAGATGAATATAAAAGACAAATCATTCTTCCGAATTTTATCGTCAATCTTCCGTGTAAAGCGTGAGGAACGATTGCTTGCGGTGGTGATGCTTGCGGTGTTTCTCGCCCTTGACGCTCTTGTCGTGTGCAAGTATTACGACCTCTTCACGCCACTCAATGCCCACTACTGGCATCTGTTCATCGGCAAGTTTCATGTGTCGGGCTTCGACCCTATCACTTATAGCGTCGTGAGCGACTGGACGGCGGGCTACAATGTCTACCGCCATCCGTTGCTGGCGTTCTACATGTATGTGCCTTATCTCATCAATCAGGCTCTCATCTGGCTCACAGGCATCAACTGCGCCATCTTCATCGTGTCTGCCATACAGACCTTCTCGGCATTCTATGCCATGCTCTTCCTCTATCGCATACTGCGCGAGGTGGTGGGCGTGAGTCGCACAGATGCCTCGTTGCTCACGGTGTTCTTCTTCGGTTTTGCCTTTGTGATGCTCTCTGCGATGGTGCCCGACCACTTCATCATATCCATGATGCTCCTCTTGCTCGCCCTCTATGTGTCGGGCAAGCTGATGATAAGGCGTCGTAAGTTGACGATATGGCAGTCGGTGCTCTACTTCTTCCTCACCGCTGGCACGTCGCTCAACAACGGACTGAAGATTTATCTCTCCGAACTCTTTGTCAACGGATGGCGCATCTTCCGCCCCAAATTCCTCTTCCTTGCCATCCTCGTGCCTGCCGCCCTCACATGGGGAGCCGCACGTATGAGCTACGACCACATTGTGTGGCCACGCGACGTGGCTGCCAAGGCAGCACGCGCCAAAGCTAAGGCTGCCAAGGAACGCAAGCAGAAGGAAGACCGTGAGCGCAAGCATAAGGAGGACTCTGTGCGCATAGCCTCGTTCACGGCTCTGAAGATGGACTCACTACGGGCCGACTCGGCACGTCGCGACTCCATTGCCAAGGCTAAACCTAAGCCTGTGCGACGCCGCAAGAATGGCAAACCCATCGCCAACGGCGAGTTTATCAGCTGGACCGACATCACCACGTCGCGCTCGGAGTCGATAGTAGAGAATCTCTTTGGCGAGTCAATACAGCTACACGAAGACCATCTGTTGGGCGACGTGCTCAAGTCGCGCCCCATGATAGTGAAGTATCGCCACGCCTTCAACTACGCCGTAGAGGCATTGATAGTGCTACTATTCGTCATGGGCGTATGGTGTGGCAGACGCTCACGCTTCATGTGGCTCGCCATGTCCTACTTCGCCCTCGACATGGTGCTGCACATCGGACTCGGTTTTGGCATCAACGAGGTCTACATCATGTCTGCCCACTGGATATACGTCATGCCTATAGCCATCGCCTATCTGATGAGGGCAGTGCCACGCCGCCGTCTGGCACTCTCGCTCAAGGCTCTCGTCGCCGTGCTCGCCGTCTATCTGTGGGTGTGGAATGTGGCACTCATAGTGCAGTATCTGTATTTTTAACATCATATTATGCTTGGAATAAGAAAAGAGGAGCGTCCAATAGTCCTTGTCGCCGCATTGGTGTTTGCCGTGCTCAACGGCTTGCTCATATACAACCACTACGACTCGTTCACACGTGGCGCACATGTCGGATTCTGGTCGGTGTTCTACAATCACCTCAACATGTCGGGCTACGACATCTTCTCGCTCATCTTCATATCGTGCATGCGTCTCCACTGGAACTCGCTGCGCCATCCACTCTTCGTCGTCGCGCTGTTGCCACTATATTGGCTCAACCATTGGCTCATGCCACAGACCGAGTTCAACTATGCCGTGTTCCTCATGGCAACGTTGCTCGTGGCATGCGATGTGGCTGGAGCCGTCTTGCTCCACCGCACGCTGCGCGACGTGGTAGAGTGCAGTCGTAGCGACGCCGCTTTGCTCACAGCATTGTTCTACGGCTTTGCCCATGTGATGGTGGCAACAATGGTGCCCGACCACTTCGCCCTCTCCCTACCTCTGCTCATGCTCACACTCTGGATAGTGGGCAGACGGATGAAGAGTGGACAGCGATTGAAGCTGTGGCAGTCGTCGCTACTCTACTTCGTCACGGCAGGCATCACGCTCACCAACGGTGTCAAGGTGGCACTTGCAGCATGGTTTGCCAATGGTCGTCGTGTGTTCTCCTTGAAGAGCATCCTCTCGTTTGTAGTGCCTACGCTATTGCTCGGAGCTGTATATGTGTGGCAGCAGAAAGCCATCATCGAGCCACAGCAGGTGGGCATCAAACGCATCGAGGCAGCCGTTGCAAAGAAAGACCCAACACGAATAGAGCGACTCAAGAAGCACGACGAGTTTGTGAAGCGCCAGAACGGAGAGGCAGTAGCCAAGAACATCCCCCTGTTGGAGTGGAGCGACATGACCACCTCGCGTCTTCGTTCGGTGGTAGACAATCTCTTTGGCGAGTCGTTGCAGCTCCATCGCGACCACCTCTTCGAGGATGTGCAGCAGACACGTCCCGTCTTCGTAACTTATCGTTCGGTGGCAAACTACATTGTTGAGGCTCTCATCGTGCTCTTGTTAGTGGCAGGAGCGTGGGTGGCACGCCGCGACAAGTTCTTCCTCATGGTGATGTCGTGGTTTGCCTTCGACATGGTGATGCACCTCGGCTTCGGCTTCGGACTCAACGAAGTGTATATCATGACAGCCCATTGGGCATTCATCATCCCCATCAGTGCCGCCTATCTGCTGCGTCGCACACATAATGCCATGCCTCGTATGCTCGTAGCAGCCCTCACCGTATGGTTATGGGCATACAATGCTACAATCATTATAGAGTATTTAGTTTGAGTTTTTATCTACCACATCTGCCACAAATCCCGCTATGTGCTCGTAGTCAGTGAGTTGCAGACTGGCAGATAACCGCCGAATGGCAGAATGTACCATCCTATCTGCCATTCGCGAAGCTCAATCTACCATTTCAGCAAGTCCCGAAGGTTGATGTTTTGCGGCAGCATTGTGAGAAACTGTTACCAATACGCTCGTTTTTCATGTTTTTTTCCTAATTTTGTAACCAAATAGTCTTTCAGGTAAAAACGAAGGAAACAATAAGAACCACAATAAACACAACGAAAAGGAAAGAAAAATGAGAACTGTATACGAATTCTCCGTTAAGGACAGAAAAGGTAAGGAAGTATCTCTCAAGGAGTATGCCAACGAAGTGCTGCTCATCGTCAACACCGCAACCAAGTGCGGATTCACTCCGCAGTATGAGGAGCTGGAGAAGCTCTACGAAAAATATCACGCACAGGGATTCGAAGTGCTCGACTTCCCATGCAACCAGTTCGGCGCTCAGGCTCCTGGCACCGACGAGTCGATACATCAGTTCTGCAAGCTGACATACGGCACAGAGTTCCCGCGATTCAAGAAATTGAAGGTCAACGGCGACGACGCTGCACCTCTCTTCAAGTTCCTCAAGGACCAGAAGACATTCGCAGGATTCGACCCCAATCATAAGCTCACTCCCGTGCTCGACGAGATACTCACCAAGGAGAATCCCGACTACAAGGAGACAAGCGACATAAAGTGGAACTTCACCAAGTTCCTCATCAACAAGCGTGGACAGGTGATAGCACGCTTCGAGCCTACTGAGAGTCTCGACAACATCGCCAAACAGATAGAAGAACTTTTATAAACCCACCAAATCTACTGACAACTTATGGAAAGAGAACATGTGAAGTGCCTCATCGTAGGCAGCGGACCTGCTGGATATACGGCAGCTATATACGCCGGACGCGCCAATCTCAACCCCGTTGAGTATTGTGGCATGCAGACTGGCGGCCAGCTCACACAGACCACCGTCGTGGAAAACTTCCCTGGCTATCCCGAGGGAGTGGACGGCAACCAGATGATGATGGACCTCCGCCAGCAGGCTGAGCGCTTCGGTGTAGACATGCGCGATGGCAGCATCGCCAAGGTAGACTTCTCTGCCAAGCCCTACGTGCTCACCACCGACACGGGCGTGGAGATAGAGGCTGACACCGTAATCATTGCCACCGGAGCCAGCGCCAAGTATCTTGGACTGGACGACGAGAAGAAATACAACGGACAGGGCGTGAGTGCATGCGCCACATGCGACGGATTCTTCTATCGCAAGCGCACCGTAGCCGTAGTGGGCGGTGGCGACACTGCATGCGAGGAAGCACTCTATCTCGCCGGACTCTGCAAGAAGGTGTACATGATTGTGCGCAAGTCTTTCCTACGTGCCAGCGACGTGATGAAGCGCCGCGTGGAGGAGAACGAGAAGATAGAGATTCTATACGAGCACAACACCGAGGGACTCTACGGCGACGACGGCGTAGAGGGAGCACACCTTGTCAAGCGCAAGGGCGAAGCCGACGAGCAGCACTACGACCTGCCCATCGACGGATTCTTCCTCGCCATTGGTCATAAGCCCAACACCGACGTGTTCCGCCCATTCGTCGACTGCGACGAGACGGGATACATCAAGACCCTGAATGGTTCGCCACTCACCAACGTTGAGGGCGTGTTTGCTGCCGGCGACTGCGCCGACCCCAACTACCGTCAGGCTATCGTGGCTGCCGGTTCGGGCTGCAAGGCAGCTCTTGAGGCAGAGCGCTATCTGGCTAAGCTCTAACAATAAGACATGAAACTATTCCCCACACTACCCAACACCAAATATCCCGTCCGCCAGATATTGTCGTGGCTATTGCTGCGCTGGCGGGGCAATCTGCTCCAGGCTACGCTCAATGCGCTGATTGGAGTGGCTGATGTGGTGCTGAGTCTTGCCCAGGTGTGGGCGGTGAAGCGTGCCATCGACATCGCGTCGGGCACCATCGCTGGCTCCATCTACTGGGCAGTGGCGACGATGGCGGCACTCATATTGTGCAGTTTTGCCGTCAACATAGGTGGCGTGTGGGTGCGCAACATTCTCGGCATACGCGCACAAAACCGTATGCAGCAGCTGACACTCGACCGCATCATGCGGTCGGAGTGGCACAGCCGTTCCCATCATCATTCGGGCGACATCCTCAATCGTCTTGAGATAGACGTGTCTACCGTCGTGACGTTCCTCACCGAGACCATCCCCAACACGCTTTCCGTGGTGATGATGTTCGTAGGTGCTTTCTGTTGTCTGTTCGTCATGGACCACACACTCTCGCTTATACTCGTCGCCATCATCCCGTTCTTTCTCGCAGTCAGCAAGATTTACATGCGTCAGATGCGCCGCTTGACACGTCTTGTGCGCGATTCGGACAGCAGGGTGCAGGCTGCCATGCAGGAGTCGGTGCAACACCGCATGGTGATAAAGACGCTTGAGGCTGTGGATGCCATCGTGTCAAGGCTTGAGCGCACTCAGTCGCAGTTGCGCCACAACGTGGTGAGACGCACGGCTTTCTCCGTGTTCTCCAACTTTGTGCTCAACTTCGGTTTCGCTCTCGGCTATCTCGTGGCTTTCCTGTGGGCTGCCGTGCGCATGTCGGCAGGCACGCTCACCTTTGGAGGCATGACTGCCTTCCTCCAACTCGTCAACAAGATACAGACTCCGGCACGCAGTCTCACCAAGCTCGCCCCGGCATTTGTGGGTGTGTTCACTGCTGCCGAGCGACTCATGGAACTTGAGGCTGAGCCGCTTGAGCAACAGGGCGAACCGCAGCATGTAGAGGGTCCGTGCGGACTGCGTCTGCACGACATTACCTATCGCTACGAAGACGGCACACGCGATGTCATATCCCATCTCTCGTTCGACTTTCTACCAGGGTCGTGTACCGCCATTCTCGGCGAGACTGGAGCCGGCAAGACCACGCTTGTGCGCATACTCCTATCGCTGATGCGCCCACAGCAAGGCTCCATCACCATCTACAACGACCACGAGGAGCATACGCTGTCGCCACTGATGCGCTGCAATTTTGTGTATGTGCCGCAGGGCAACACGCTCATGAGTGGCACCATACGCGACAACCTACGCCTCGGCAATCCATCGGCTACGGACGAGGAGATGCGCGAGGCGCTCACCCGCAGTTGCGCCGACTTTGTGCTCGCTCTGCCCGATGGACTCGACACTAAGTGTGGCGAGCAGGGTGGGGGACTCTCCGAGGGTCAGGCTCAACGCATTGCCATCGCTCGCGCCCTACTGCGCAATCGCCAGATAATGGTGTTTGATGAGGCTACGTCAGCCCTCGATGGCGACACAGAGTGTCGTCTGCTTGCCAACATCCTCGCCGACAACAAGCACACCGTGATATTCATCACCCATCGTCCTGCGGTGCTCGAATATTGTAATCAGCAGCTAAAACTCTGAGTACAAGGGCCTCGTAGCATCAGTACAAGGGCTTTGTAGTGGTTGTAACTGGGCCTTGTAGTGGTTGTACAAAGGCTATAAAATTAACGAACAATTAACGGTTTAATTAACGAATAATTAACGGGCAATTAACCGCAATTAATGACAAAGACAATAACAAGGTCGTTAATGCCGGTTAATTGCCCGTTAATTGATTCGTTAATTTATCCGTTAATTGATTCGTTAATTGATTCGTTAATTTATCCGTTAATTGATTTGTTGATTGATTCGTTAATTAAATTGTAGCCTCGCCCCTCATGGCAGATTCCCTCCCTCGTCTGGCAGATACCATGGTACATTTACGTCTTTTTGCGGTATCTGCCATGCTGTATATAGTGCGGAGTATCAGCAACTTATGGCGATAAGGAGCCGCTATATGGTAGATGGCAGATGAAAACGTAAAGTGTAATAGAAACATTATTCCCATATTTTCTGAATAAAGTATAGCATTTGTTGTAGAAATATATAATTTTTTATTTAACTTTGCATAAGATTGAAACAATTTGCTCAACGCAAACGATACATTGCAAAACATATCAACAAATCATTTAGCATTACATAATTCAAAACTAATTCATCAATACAACAAATAGATACATAGAAAATGGTGAACAATAATAATAATCATACTATTCTCGTTGTGGATGATGTACCCGTTAATGTGCTACTGGTGAAAGGTATGCTTACTAAGCAGAACTTTAATGTCATCAGTGCCAGTAGCGGACAACAGGCTCTCGAAATCCTCAATCGCGAGACCATTGACTGCATTCTCATGGACATCCTCATGCCAAACATGAACGGATTTGAGACAACACGAGCTATCAAGGCAAACCCACAAACGCGAAACATACCCATCATTATGCTCTCGGCACTCAACTCCGACAACGACATCAAGGAGGGAATAGCTGCCGGGGCAAACGAGTTTGTAACCAAACCTTTCGTGCAAGACCGACTTGTAGCAACCATACAAAACCAAATACGCTTGGCATCAGCCAACCGCAAGGTGCAGGAGGAAGAAGCAACGCCAACCGTAGAGGATACATACGATGGCGCCATGCGCTTGCTGACGTTTGTGGCGTGCCAACCGCAAGACGATTTTGCGCGTATCGTAACACGCATGTCACTATGTGTGCCTATCGACCTCATCAACGACGACATGTTCAGCATCACCGATCGGTCGGTGCGTGGAGTCATCGACTGGATGGTGAGACGCTTGCAAAACTACTATGTGCGCAACGAGAAACTCTCTGTCAACGACTGCATCAATAGTGTCGCCAGCCTCATACAGCCTGCCGCCGCATCGCGTGGCGTCAAGTGGTATGTCAATCTGACGCAGGACGTGACCGTGTCTGCCGACTTAGCTCTCTTTCGCTCATTGCTCACCAATCTCATGTCGTATGCATGTCGCATAAGTGCAGGACAGGTAGAGGTGACAGCCAATGTCGATGGTGGACTCACCAGCATCATCATATCCACAAAGATAGAAAACGAAGACACCTTAGCCACCAACGCACGTGTAGAGGTAGCGCTGGAGGTGGCATCCAAGATGAATGGAGCCGTTGTCTGCGACCGTGATGATGAAGGTAATTGTAAATTTCAAATAATACTACAAATCTGATAGCTATGATTTTAATTAATGTGATCGTCACGCTGGTTGTAGCCACCGCGTGCATTCTTGTCTACCATTTCGCCCTTAACAAGGGCAAGTCGAAGGGACATACAGGTTCTGGCAACTGTGTCGACAACGTGCTCGACTCCATGCCCGCACTCTACTATCTTGAGGAGATGGTGTGCGATGCTGATGGCAAGGTGGTGGACCTGAAAATAGTAAAAGCCAATAAGCAGTGTCAGCAATATGTCAAGGGTGGCGAATTGCCCATTGGCAAATATAGCAGCGAGTTCTTCCCTGATGGACAGGACTACTTTATAGGAGCTGCCAATTCAGCCAAGCAAATCAACTCTACCGTCAACTTCCAGTATTACGAGAAGTCGTCGGGAGTATTTTATGACTGTGTAGCGCGACAGAAATCTGGCACCAACTGCATCGAATTCTTCCTCATCGACAGCACCAATCTGCACAATGCACAGAAGGCATTAGGCGAATTGCGCATGCAGATGGAGTCGGCTCTTGAGGTGAGCCACGTGACACCGTTGAAGATGTATGTCGACACACAGCTCATCACCTTCATGCAGATAGAGGAAAGCAAGCGCCAATCTGGCGGCATGCTGAAGAATGTCACAGCCACTGGCGACGAGGTGTTCGCACGTTTTGCTGCCAGCGACCGCAATCAGTTGCGCCAACAGCTCGACGAACTCGTGGCTGGCAATATAGATCGCGTGAAGTTTGACATGCAGTGCATGGAAGACCGTGGCAATGGCATGCAAATAGAGTGGTATGAGGTGAGAGCCGTGGTGGGCGAGCGCAAGGAAGACGGCACACCGAAGATACTCGAAGGTTCGATACAGCTTGTCACCAAGCGCAAGGAGTTGGAGCAGAAACTGGTCGACGCCAAGAAGAAGGCAGAGGACCTCAACAGTCTCAAGTCGGCTTTTCTCGCCAACATGAGTCACGAGATACGCACACCACTCAATGCCATTGTCGGATTCTCCGAACTGCTGATAGATGCCGAGTCAAAGGAGCAGCAAGAGGAATATTCGCGCATCATACAGGCTAACAGTAGACAACTCCTACAGCTTGTCAACGACATACTCGACCTGTCGAAGATAGAGGCAGGCACAATGGAGTTCATCGACCACGAGTTTGAACTCAACACCGTGCTAAAAGAGGCTGAGGAGTCGTTGCGCTTGCGTCTTGACACAGACAAACCGGTGGAGCTGAAGTGTGAATACGGCTTGCCGAAGTGTACGTTGCATCTCGACAACAACCGCCTGTCGCAGGTCATCACCAATCTCGTCACCAACGCCATCAAGTATACCGAGCGTGGCACCATCACCATGGGCTACAAGCAGGAAGACAAGCATCTGCTGTTCTATGTCAAGGACACTGGCGTGGGCATCAACCCGAAGCATATCAACGACATCTTCGACCGATTTGTAAAGCTCAACGCCTTCATGAAGGGCAACGGACTTGGACTATCCATCTGCCGCAGCATCGTCGACCGTTTTGGTGGCAAGATATGGGCAGAGTCGAAGGAGGGCGAAGGTTCGACATTCTTCTTCACCATACCATACGACCAAGCCAGTCAGCCAGTGGTGCAGCCTAAGCCGGTGGAGCCTAAACCCGTGGAGAAACCCACTGGAGCTATATCGCACAAGCAGACTCCCGACGACAAGAAGCCGCGCATACTCGTGGCTGAGGACAACGAGAGCAACTATCGATTGCTGCACGCCATCCTCTCGCGTGAGTATAATCTATACCACGCATGGAATGGCAAGGAGGCTGTGGAAGCATTCGACGAGTTTATGCCTAAGCTCGTCATCATGGACATCAACATGCCCGTGATGGATGGATATGAGGCTTCGGCACTGATTAAGCAGAAGTCGCCACAAACTCCGATACTCGCACTGACGGCTTATGCCACAGCTGCCGACGAGGAGAAGATACTTGCCTCGGGCATGGACGCATACATGGCAAAGCCAGTGTGCATGCCACAGTTGCGCTTGCGACTGAAAGACCTGCTGAAGGCAGCAGAAAAATAAATCTAAAAAGATGTTTATACGGATTAACTACATACGACACCACATTACACTGCCATTGCGACTGCTACTGATAGCAGTCGTGATGGCAGTTGCATTGCCATGCCGTGCGCGGAACAATCCGATTAAGACAGACGACCAACTCTCTATATACGATGCTATTGCGTCGGAGCACTTGGCACGCATGGAGGTGGGACTCGCCATCAATACCTATCTACAGGCTGTAGACTATGCCAAGGCTAATATGCTCAAGGAGAACCTTGCCATCATATATAGACGCATATCCGAGTGCTACGAGGAGCTATATCGCTACAAAGACATGCTGAAGTATGCCGAGGAGGGACTGGCAGTGGTTGACAATTACGTAGAGAAACAGCGTCTGCTGCGATATGCAGCCTATTCGGCGTTCATGATGCAGAAGTATGACATCTTTGCCCATCACTATGCCGAGTATGTCAAGACGCTCGGACATAAGCCCACTCCCGACTCGGACGACTATATGGAGGGCGAGATGGAGATAATGAAGCTGCTCAACGATCACTATTTAGACGAGGCTATGCGCCATATACAGGCACTCAAGAGTACGATAGACAGACGTCAGCGACTGCTGATAGAATACTATCGACTCAAGGGCGACTACTTGAAGATGACGCAGATGCAGACCGTGCTGTTTCGTTCGCGAATACGTATGCAGGACAGTGTGCGCTCAAACAACTTTGTCGAGATGAACTCGCGGTTTATCAATCAGAAGCTCGAATACCAAAACCAGCAACTTGAGCTTGACCGACAGAAGCTGCTCACCGAGCGACAGACCACCGAGCTGAAGAACACCAACCTGAAGCTTGCCAACACACAGCTCACGCTGAAGAACTCGTCGCTTGAGTTGCGCAGGGCAAAGTCGGCTTCCGACCTGCTGACACTGTCATACTCCAACCAGAAACTGGAGGCAGACAAACTGCGCAACGACCTCAAAGCTGAGGAAGCCAACAAACGTCTGCACGAGGCACTGGTGATATCTATACTTGCTATCAGCATATTGGTGCTCGTGGCAGTGGCTTTATACATCCTAAATCGCCGTAAGCTGATGAAAAAGTTGCGCCATGCCAACGAGCAACTTGAGCAGAACAACAACGACCTGATAATGGCACGCGAGAAAGCCATAGAGGCCGACCACGTGAAGACGGTGTTCATACAGAACATGAGTCATGAGATACGCACACCACTCAATGCCATTGTGGGATTCTCCGACCTCATTGCCAAAGACGACGGCACTATGGACGATGATACACGTGCATTGTATGCGCATAGCATCAGAATCAATTCGGACAATCTGGTGATGCTTGTGGGCGACGTGCTCGACACGTCACAGCTGGAGAGTGGCACGTACAACTTGCAATATCGCAGTGCCACCATCGGCGAGGTGTGTCGCAAGGCGTTAGTAGCCACCGGACAGCACAAGGCTCAGGGCGTGGCGATGCGACTTGAGACAGACGCATTGGAGAACTACATCATACATACCGACGTGAAGCGTGTGGTGCAGGTGCTCGTCAACCTGCTGACCAATGCCGAGAAGAACACCACGGAGGGAAGCATAACACTCGGATGTTCGACAACGGTCAACCCCGGCATGGTGACATTCAGCGTCACCGACACGGGATGCGGAGTGCCACCAGACAAGGTGGAGGAGATATTCAAGAGTTTTGTGAAGCTCGACCAGTTTAAGCAAGGACTCGGACTGGGTCTGCACATCTGCCGCATCATAGCCGACTTGCTGGGCGGCAGCATCTATCTCGACACATCATACACGGGTGGAGCACGATTCCTCTTTGCCATCAAGGCATCGTGAATGCACACAGGCTATACATCGTGCCGACGCCCACACTAACAGCAAAGCAATGTTGAAAAGAGCAATACATAACACATACATGCTATGGCGACAGCTATTCTTGGCTGTCGCCTGTGTTGTTGTGTGTCCGCTTGTTGCTCAGAACAACTCGTACAAAATCAATGACGAGTTGTATAACTACTATATCGAAGCCTTCAAAGAGCGCTATACTGACGCGGGACTGGAGATGTCTAAGACTATGTACAATCGTGCCGCTGCCATAGGCGACCGCAAGGCACAGTGTATAGCGCTGACTATACCCATTCAATACTACTATCACAATATCAAGGGCAGAGAGTTTGAGAAGGCGCTCTACCGTATACAGAAGGAGGCGCAGCATTATGGGTATATGCAATACTACTATTACGGCAGCACGCAGAATGTGCTGTATCTGATAAAACTCAATCGTGAGGAGGATGCCTTCAACTACACAATAGATCAGCTTGACTTTGCACGCAAGCGCAAGGATGCTTACGGCATATTCACCGCGTTCAACAATATTGGATATATTCATCTGGCACGACTGGAGGTGGGAGTTGCTGCATACTACTATAGGCAGGCACTCGACATAGGACTCAACTATCTGCCCGACCAAGACATGGCGGTGCAATACCGCAAGATATCCGACTGCTATCGCACTCTATTCCGCTATGACGACATGCTGTATTATGCCAAACAGGGCTTGAAGATAGTGAAAAACCATACGCTGCGCCAGCGTCTACTGCAATCGGAGATGGTGGCAGAGTTTGCGCTTGGCAGATACGACGACTTCAAGAAGCACTACAACGCATATATAGCCGAGATGGATGGCAAGGTGAACCTGAAGACACGAAACTTCTACGAACTGGAGATATACATGTTTAACGCCCTAATAGAGCACAACTGGGAGGATGCTGAGTATCTATACAGCCGAGTGCCAGCAATGGGCGAGTTTGTACACGTAAAGAAAAGCCTCGCTATAGAATACTATCGCTTCAAGGACGATTATATAAAGATGGCGCAACGACAGGACATGCTCTTCTCAGAGTATATGCAGATGCAGGATAGTGTGCGTAGTGACAACTATGCTCTAATAGGGGCGAGCATCACCAACCTGCGCATTCAATACGAAAACAAGAAGCTCGCTACTGAGCATCAGCGACTGCTTGCCGAACAGCAGGCTGCCGAACTGAGCAACGCCAACCTGGAGCTTGCCAACACGCAGTTGACACTTAGAAACTCGTCGCTTGAACTGTCGCGCACCAATTCTGCAGCACAGCTCACACGGCTCAACTATCAGCACAAGCAGCTTGAGAATGAACGACTGCGCAAGCAGCTTGAGGCATCGCGTGCCAGCCGCGCTCTTGAGACGGCACGCATGGTGTTTGGCGTGGCGTTTGGTGTGATATTGGCAGTGGCGATAGGGCTGTATCTGCGAAGTAGAGCACGACTGATGGCACAACTGAAACTTGCCAAGGTGAGACTTGAGCATAACCATACGCAACTCGCCATAGCACTTGAGCAGGCACAGGCTGCCGACCGTGCCAAGAACGAGTTTATACGCAATATGGACCAAAGTATAAAGCAGCCACTCGAACGTATGGTGAAGGCTGCACAGATTATATCCAATGCTGAGCCAGGCGACAACCAACAGCAGCTCGCAGCACTAAGCAACACCATTCAAGAGGATACGGACAAGATGCTCGGACTGGTGGGCGATGTGCTCGAAGAGGTGAGCCAAGCCAAATGATACACATATACATTATATTATAAATATCGTTATGCCAAACATACTGAACACATGCAATACATACTTAGTGATTAGACGGCTGTCGCTCACTGTCGTTGTCTGGGCATACGTATGTGTATGTGGCATGGCGCAGAACAACGTGTATGGCATCAAGGACAGCCTGTATAAGAAGTATATGGAGGCTTATCGGTTGAGGAGGACACCTGAGGGACGCGATCTTGCCGAGAGCATGTATAAGGAGGCAGTGCGTATTGGCGACGGCAAGGCGCAGTGTCTGGCATTGAGCGTCACGATGTTCTACTATTATTATCAGAAGAACAATTATGCCGACTTCATGAACGCTATCAAGGCTATGCAAGACAAGGCTTTGGAAATGGGATATAAGCAATATTATTATTTCGGAATCACCAACAAGGTGAACTATCTGCTCAATAACGACCGCTTTGAAGAGGCAATGATGGAGGCGTGGAAGTTTGAGAAGGAGTCGCGCAAAACCAACGACATGCTCGGACTGTACACTGGACTGAACTGTCTGGCGTCGATACATATCAATCGTGTGGAGTTCAGACTGGCTGAAAAAGTGCTCAACGAGGCGATAGAGATAGGCGAGAAATATCTGCCCGAACAAGATATGTCGAGCATAAGGCTGAAACTTGTGACGTGCTATAGCCATCTGTTCGATTACAAACGCATGTATGATGAGGCTGAAGAGGGACAGCGACTGGCAAAGGTGGAAAGGACACGTCTATTCCTTCTGCGACACAAGGCGTTCGCAGCGATGAAGCTCAAGCGATATGACAAGGCGAGGGAGACTATAAAACAATTCGTGGCGCTCAACGGACCATTGAAGGAGTCGACCAAGGAGGAGTTTGAGTATGAGATGTGGATGATGGACAGAATACTGAACTATTCTCTGCCAGAGACGGCTTTCGACTTTTATTCAAAGAAAAGTGCCAGAGACAGGATACGCATGCGGATACTTTATAATGACTACATGGGTAGATACAAGGAACTGTCAGAATATAAGGATACACTATATAGATCGTGGATACAAACGGTGGACGAAACCAACTCGGATGAGATGAACGACATCGTGGCATCGTTTTACAACCAAAAGATAGAGGTGGACAATCGTCGCTTGCTCATTGAGCGTCAGCGACTCGACAACGAACGGCAGCATGCAGATATAGAGAATGCCAATCTGGAACTTGCTAACACGGAGTTGACACTGCGCAACTCGTCGTTGGAGCTGAGCAAGGAGCGTGAGCACACTGCCTCTCTGCAACTGCTCAACAGCAACAAGCATCTTGAGGCTGAGCGTCTGAAGAGTATGAAGGAGGATCAAAGATTGCGCCGCGACACAATACATTTGTATACCTTCACCATCATCACCATCTTCGTGGTGCTGCTCATCACCGGACTGTGCGTCCTATCGCTCTATCGTCGCATGACGCGAAGGTTGAGGGATACGCATAGCAAGCTTGCTGTCAACCACCGTGAGTTGGAGGAGGCGCACAAACGCGCCGTCGCTGCCGACCGTGTCAAGACTTTCCTATTGCAGAATGCGTCGCATGATGTCAATGAGCCGTTGGAGTCGATAGTGGGATTTGCACGACTCATTGCCGATAGCAAGCATGAACTGACGGTAGAACAGCGTGCGGAGTATATGAGACGGATACACGAAAACACGGATGAGATGTTGGGACTGGTGGGGGAGTTGTTGGAGAAAGCGCAGAAGGAGTAAGACTTAAAAACGACAACGTCGACATTGTCGACATTGTCTTTTATCTCCCTAAGTATTTATCCTCCAAATATTTCACCAACGCCTCCTTATACATATCTCCCACCGGCAGATAAGTATCAGCCTCCATGACAACACGGTTTTTGGTCACCTCCAACACACGTCGCATGTTGACGATATAGGAGCGATGTATGCGTAGGAAGTAGGAGGGCAGGCGCTCTTCGAGTTTCTTCATGCTCAGTAGCACAATCATGGGGCGTTGTCCCTCGACATGTATCTTCAGATACTCCGACATACCCTCCACGTATACGATGTCAGCGATGGCGATGCGCACCACACGGTGGTCGGTCTTGATGAAGATGTTGTCGGGGTCGGCGTTAGACGGTTCTTCGGGTCGCGGCACGCTGGTTGCGGCAGCAGCATGTAGCAGCATATTCTCTTGCTCGTAGCGTTTCTTGACACGCATGGCAGCGCGACGGAAGTCGTCGAGACCAAAAGGTTTCAGCAGATAGTCGGCAGCCTCCACCTTATATCCCTCGACAGCATATTCGGAGTAGGCAGTGGTGAACACTACGATGGGCGGCGACTGTAGCGACTGCACGAAGTCCATGCCATTGAGGTCGGGCATGTTGATGTCGATGAACATGGCGTCGATATGCTCACGTTCCATTATCTCGCGAGCCTCGAATGCACTTTGGCATTCAGCCACGAGTTCCAAAAACGGTATTTTTGATGTGTAAGCAGCGAGCTGTTGCAGAGCAAGCGGCTCGTCGTCGATGACAATAGTCTTTATCATATTATGTTTTAATTAGCTTAGTGGAATATTCAAATAAACTCCATACTCCTTCTCCTCGTTGCTTATCTCCAACTTGTATTTTTGAGGAAACAGCAAGTCGAGTCGTCGTTGCACATTCTTGAGTCCCATTCCACCCTCCTTCTTGTTGGTGGAGTTGGACGGTTCGGCTGTTCGGCTGTTGCGGCAGCTGAACATCAGACGGTCGTCTTGAGTGCTTATTGACATGTAGATGTACGAATCGGTGCGGTAGCTGATGCCATGTTTGAAGGCATTCTCTACGAAGATGATGAGCAAGAGAGGCGGCAACATGCGGTCGGGCAGGGCAGTGGGCGTGTCGAGCCTAATCTGTACACGGTTGTTGTAGCGCAGACTCATCAGCTGGACGTAGTTGCGCAGAAACTGCACCTCGCGAGGCAGCGGCACAAGTCGGTTGGTGCCCTCGTATAGAACGTAGCGCATCATCTTGGAAAGCTCCAGAATAGTGGTCTTAGCACGTTCGGGGTCGATGTCCACAAGAGCGTGTATGTTGTTGAGAGTGTTCATGAAGAAGTGGGGGTTGACCTGATACTTCAAGTATTGCAGCTGTCGTTCGAGAGCATGGCGTTCCATCTGGATGAGCGCCTTGGAGTCTTCTTGCGACTTGAAGTAAAGCTTCACACCGAGGTTCATGCCCATGAGCAGCAGTCCGACGATAGCCGTAACAATCTCTCCAGGACCAAAAACGGGCATCATTCTGGTGGGTTCAAGTTCTGGCAGACGCTGTGGGGGTGGCATCTCTGATGGCAGGTCCAACAACTCCGGTACATACTGATAAGGCGAGCCGTGGCGATGGCTGTTGACGGGACGTATGAACCACAGCGTGGTCATAGCCGCCGTGAGCAAAATGAAGCTGAGCGACGTGTAGAGCCATGTGCGGCGCTTGAGAATAAGGATGGGGGTGAGAAAGAAGTTGTGTATCGCAAACAACACAAGCCACACCGAATAGAACTTCCATGCGTTGAAAATCTCTCTCCACGAGAAGTCGACGTGTATGTCAGTAGACATGCGCATGTATAATCCTATCACTGGTGAGAGAAAGAGGACGATCCACATCAGTGTGTATATGATATGTTCCTTGCGATAGTTCATCTTGGATGATTTAGGGACTGCAAATGTATACATATTATATATATTAGAGAAATTTATTCAGTGAAATGGGATATTTGATATGCGTATTAAACGACATAAGCCGATAATAGGGCGTTAAGTTACAAATTATTTGTGGAATACAGAAACTTTTTGTCTAAAGGTTAACGATTCCTAACAGATTGCAATAGTATGTAGTAAAATCAGTACATTTGCACTCTAAACAATGTATATAACTATTACAAAAATTATATGAACGTAAAATCATTACTCTTTGCACTCACATTGACAGCAACAATGTCGGCAAGTGCGCAGACATCTAAGGGCATCGACCCTGCCAACATGAACACGGCTGTGAAGCCCGGCAACGACTTCTATGAGTATGCTATCGGCGGTTGGCGCAAGGCTCATCCGCTTGACGCAGAGCATGCACGCAACGGTTCGTTTATCGATCTTGACGAGATGAACCAGAAGCGCATCCTCGGACTCATCAACGAGTATTCGTCGACAGCACAGCCTAAGGGCTCGCTCGGACAGAAGATAGGCTCGCTCTACAACCTCGCTATGGACAGCGTGCGACTAAACAAGGAGGGAGCTGCTCCGCTGAAGCCGATTCTAAAGAAGATTAACGACATCAACAACCGTCGCGAGTATCAGCTCGTGTTAGCTCAGCTTGACGCACGTGGCGTAAGCTGTCTGATGTTCGGTGCTGGCGTTGGAGCCGACATGAAGGATGCTGCCAACAACCTTGTGGGTATCGGTCAGGGTGGACTCGGACTCGGCGAGCGCGACTACTATCTCTCGGACGACGCTCAGGTGAAGGCAGTGCGCGAGGCTTATGCTAAGTATATCAAGCAGATTTTGGTGCTCGCTGGCAACGACGAGGCTACAGCACAGCGCAAGGCTGATGCCACAATGCGCATTGAGACACGTCTGGCTAAGGCAAGCAAGGGTCAGGTAGAGTTGCGCGACGTACAAGGCAACTACCACAAGATGACATACGCACAGCTTGTTAAGGACTTCCCTGGCATCGACTGGGGCAACTTCTTCCTCGCTCAGGGATTCCCTCCGTTCTCGCATATCGACGTTGGTCAGATTGAACCGATACATGAGGTGGAGAAAATTCTCGCTGACGAACCGCTTGACGACCTCAAAGCTTATGCTGAGGCTCATGCTGTGTCAAGCCAGAGCGCTTATCTCGACGACAACTTCCGCAAGGCAGACTTTGAGTTGAGCCGCGTGATGTCGGGTGTACAGCAGGATCGTCCACGCTGGAAGCGTGCCACAGCTTTGGTAAGTGGTGTGCTCGGCGAGGCTATCGGCAAGCTCTATGTAGAGAAGTATTTCCCTGCTTCGAGCAAGGAGATGATGATTAAGTTGGTGAAGAACCTTCAGGTGGCTCTATCACAGCGCATCGCTGAGGCTACATGGATGTCGGCAGAGACGAAGGCTCAGGCTCAGGACAAACTTGCCAACTTTATCGTGAAGATTGGCTATCCTGACACATGGAAGGACTACTCTGGACTGAACATCGACGAGTCGCTCTCGTTGCTTGAGAACATGCAGAACGTGTCAGCATTCCTCTCGCACGACTATATCTCGCGCAAGGTGAACAAGCCAGTGGACAAGACAGAGTGGCACATGACCCCGCAGACTGTCAATGCATACTATAATCCGACAACAAACGAGATTTGTTTCCCAGCTGCTATCCTGCAGCCGCCGTTCTTCGACCCCAATGTTGACGAGGCCGTCAACTATGGTGGTATTGGTGGTGTAATTGGTCATGAGATGTCGCACGGCTTCGACGATCAAGGTTCACAGTTTGACAAGGATGGCAATCAGCACGACTGGTGGACAGCTGTCGACAAGAAGAATTTCGAGGCACGCACAAAGGTGCTCGTCGACTACTTCTCTTCTGTTGAGGCTCTGCCTGGAAAGAAAATCAATGGTAAGTTGACTCTCGGTGAGAACATCGGTGACAACGGCGGATTGAACATCTCATTGCGTGCATTGCATAACGTACTCAAGGAGAATCCTGCTGCTGGCAAGACCATCGACGGATTCACACCCGAACAGCGTTTCTTCCTCTCATGGGCTAATGTATGGGCAGGCAACGCTCGTCCTGAGTTCATTGATCGCCAGATTAAGACCGACCCTCACTCACCTGCTGAGGCTCGTGTAAACGCAGCTCTGCCACAGATTGACGCTTGGTATAAGGCGTTCAACGTGAAGAAGGGCGACAAACTCTTCTTGGATAAGAAGAAGCGTGCACAGATTTGGTAAGCGTAATAAGGTAGACGGATAATTAACGTATAAATTTAGACGGTCTAATTAACGTATAAATTAAACGGTCTAATTAACGTATAAATTAAAACGGCCTAATTAACGATCAATTAATGCGAATTAACGACAAAGATAATAATCAGTCGTTAATGTCGGTTAATTATCCGTTAATTAGGCCGTTAATTTTTTTTCTTTAATTCATCTCTTATCCAATAAACTTCCTAATTAACTATTCAATTAACGACTTAATTAACGGATAATTAACGGTCAATTAACCGGCATTAACGACCCCGTTTATAATCTATGTCGTTAATGTCGGTTAATTATCCGTTAATTACATCGTTAATTATCCGTCAATTATTTGTCCCTCTCAAGCCGTGCCGGTTGGCACGGCGCACAAACTTCCCAAGTTGTTGTCCCGTTGTCGACGTTGTCGTTTTTCATCCTCATTATCGTCCCCCACCAACATAGTCTTCCCACCTCTCCTCTTGTTAATTTATTCAAATTTTCGTCCCAATTCTTTGCGTATTCCCCTGAAAATGATATCTTTGCAAATTGAATTTTGACATATATCAATACGGCTACCTACAGATAAGCATTCACAAGCCCCGATCGGCGAAGCAGTCATTCCATGATTGGCATTTGGCTCCATGTCCCTTCCGCGGCACTCACACAATCCGTAATGTCTTTTTCTCCAGTCGTCATTGACGCGCCGACCGAGTCGTCGGGGCGCATTTGGGGTTATGTATATCCCTTTAGTTAGCGACATTTCTCCGTGATGCCGCCTCGTGTAGGTGTAAAAATTGCGTAGCGATGCCGACAGGGAATGTTTGCACCCATACGTAATAAGTGGCATAACGAGTCTAAAGATAATTCCTACGTCACCCACGCACTATATATACTATAATGTGTACGTGCACAAAAACGGGTTTAATTTGTAAAGAGTTGTTAAAAACAAGATAAAATATCAACTTTTCTCACTAAAAGTTTTGGAGTTATCGGAAAAAGTTATACCTTTGCATCCGCTTTCGAGAACGAACGAAACCTCAAGCAAAACGAGATT
>CAKPST010000013.1 GCA_934183355.1 uncultured Prevotella sp. | reverse complement strand
TTGAGCAAATCGGGAGTAATCTTGATGTTGCTCACCTGCACGGCAGGATTCTTGGCGAAGAGGTAGCAGTTTCGTGCCACGCCCGATAGACGCCAGAAGTCCTGGTCTTCGTCCCATGAGCCGTCGCACCAGCGGAAAGTCTGGAAAGCGATGAGGTTCTTTCCCGGTTTCAAAAACTTGGTGATGTCAAATTCGGCAGCCACCTTGCTGTCCTCAGCGTAACCAGCATAATGTCCGTTGACGAAGAGGTAGATGTTGGATGTCACCGAACCGAAGTGAGCCACTACCTGCTTGCCGTTCCAGTTGGCTGGCAACTCTATTACACGGCGATAGCTGCCCACGTGGTTGTCGCTGATGGGTACAGGCACGCTGTCGTTAGTAATCTTATACTCTTTCTTGAAACCCTTGAAGTAGTCTTCTTCGTTGAACATGTATCTCCATCCGAAGCCTACGTTCACATATTCGGGGTCGCCGTAGCCGTTAAGCTCCCAGATGCCAGGCACCTGCATGGTCTTCCAAGATGAGTCGTCGTAGTTGGTCTTGTAGAAATCGGTGGGACGCTGGTCGGCATCGGCCACCCAGTTGAATTTCCACGATCCCTCAAGCGAGAGGTAATTGGCAGACTGTGCCATGTTGCCGGCGAGAGCAGCATGCATGTTCTCATAGGCAAAGAAGTTGGTGCGTAGACCATAACGGTTCACCTCATTTACCTGCAAGTCGTGCCATTCGGTCCATGTAGGCATCAGCTCCACAGGCGCTGCTGCCTTCTTAACCTTGGCTGCACTCACACTAAGAGCCATTGCAGCCATGGCTGTGATTATTAATGATTTTCTCATCTGTATGCAGCTTTAATTATTTCTGATTGTTGATGTAGCGATAATACTCGCATGCTGCCAACAGCACTGCACCCACACCGAAGTTGGCCTGTGAATTAGCATCAACAGTCTGTCCTGGGATGGCGCGGTCGCCGATGGGCTGCACGTAGCCTACCTTGCCGTCAGCCTGAACTGCTGTCTCAGAGATATACTGCCAAGCACGGTCGATGCATTTCTTGTAGTCTTTCTTGGCAAGGAAGCCATTGTTAACACCCCACAGAATGCCATAAGTGAAGAAAGCCGTGCCGCTTGTCTCAGGACCAGGTGCATGGTTGGGGTCCATAATTGAGCGTGTCCAATAGCCTTCCTTCTGCTGAGTCTTGGCTACGATGTCTGCAAGACGCTGGAACTTGTCAACGAAGAACTGATAGTGCTTATAGTCCTTCGGCATATCCTGCAACACCTTAGCAAGACCTGCAAGCACCCATCCATCACCACGTGCCCAGAAATCTTTCTTACCATTGACACTCTTGTGTTTAGGATAGACATATCGAGCATCGCGGAAATAGAGTCCAGTTTCCTCATCAAGCATGATGCGGTCGGCATAGAGCAGATTCTCATAGAGTTTGTCGAGATACTGTACATCACCCGTGAGCTTATACATCTTTGTCATCACTGGCATCACCATATACAAAGCATCGCTCCACCACCAGTAATCGTCCTTCTTTGAATAAGCCTCATAATGCATCACCTCCTTGGCACGCTTCACCATAAAATAGTTGTCGGCATCGGTTTCGCCATTGGCAAGAGCAAGATTATAGAGGTCGATGTATGTCTGGAAGCACACCTGCCAGTCGCCAAAGAGCACATAATCCTTGCCCTCACCATAATTGGCATACTTCCATCGGCGCGGATCAGCCTCAGTTGCTCCACTCCAATTATTGTGATAAGCCCAACGACGTGTGTAGTCGAGTTGCTTTTCGTCCTTCAAAAGATTATAAACCTCCATGTTGCCTGTGTGATAGGCAGCAGGATCCCAGAACGAGCGCACTTCCGCTTTGTTGTTCTGCTGCCAATATGTATTGACACGCACAATTAGGTCTTTCACCTCATTAGTGTTCCAAGTCTTGGCAGACAATGGGAGGGAAAAGAGGAGGAACAAGAAGAAGGTCCATCCACGACCCTTACGCAATAGGGAAGAGAGTGAAGTATTGAGTTTGTTTGTTATAATGTTCATAATTATAGTTTAATTATCAGTTGTTATTTAGTTGAGAATTGAGAATTGAGAATTGAGAATTGAGAATTGAGAATTGAGAGTTGAGAGTTGAGAGTTGAGAGTTGAGAGTTGAGAGTTGAGAGTTATGATATGTTTTTTAAATAATACTCTTTGGTTATAATATTATTGTCAAGGTAATCATAACTCTCCACTTTCAACTTTCAACTCTAAACTTGTATATTACCACTTATCCTTAGTCTGAATATCATCTTTCCAGTGATGATCCTTCGGGAACGCCTCACCATTCCATGCCTTCACCTGAGTCCATGGCTGCGGTGCATCAGTCCAGAATGGATGATTAGTAGGCAAGCCAAGAGGCATGAAGGCGAGAGTAGTCATATAGAGCGAACCATTGTTGGTATACCAGTCGGCGATGTTAGGCTGATTGCCACAGAATCCAATAGTAAGATAACCACCCTCATTGAAGTTCTGCTGTTGATCGAACATACGATGAAGCACCTTTGTCAATGCGGCACGCACCTGACCATTAGTCAAATCACTGGGCAACGTCTGATACCACGCCATCAATGCCAACGGCTGCATTGTAGCCATTCGATAAGGAATGCTGCGACCGAAAACGGGGAATGTACCATCGGGAGCTATGAAACGTTCAAGCACGATAGAATATTTCTGACAACGCCTCAGTTCGCGGTCGTAGTATTTCTTGTAGTCGAGACGGGTGTTAGCCTTAGCATCCACCATTGCCTGAAGTGTCTCCAAATACATCGGATGGAACACATAAGAGCTATAATAGTCGAAAGCAAATGAAGGACCGTCGGCATACCAACCGTCACCCACATACCATTCTTCCACCTTACGGCAAGCTGAATTGACACGATATTCGTCGTATTCACCGCCTGCCTTAGCCATAAAGCTCTCTATTGTAGAGGAGAAGAGAAGCCAGTTGGTATACGGAGGATCTATCTTGCGAAGCTTGCGAAACTCTGTAAAATAGCGCTGCTTAGTCTGCTCATCAAGTGGCATCCACAACGTATCATAGGCACGGAGGAAACTCTCGGCGATGTAAGCGGCATCAACAAGATTCTGTCCTCCAATGCCCCAACAGAGATAGTCGGGACTTTGAGGGTCTACAGCATTCTTGTATGACTGTAATGCCCACTCTCTCAACTGCTTGCGCTGCACACCCTCTGACGTATTATCATCGGGCAAGGTGAGCCAAGGAGCTATACCAGCCATCAATCTACCGAAGCACTCCATATAGAGAACCTTACGGTTGCGGTTGTCGAAACTTGGGCTGAACTCGGTCTGCATATTCTTTTGGAGTTCACCCTTTGCCATATTCTCAAGCACAGGCTGTGCCATGCGATAGGCAAGCGAGCACCAATACTGACGGTCGCTCACCGGCTGGGTCTTCTTCTTGGCTGATACCCCGAGGAAGGGAATAGCTAAGAATACAAGGAGCAGAAAGTCCCTCACCCTCAGGGAGGGGAGTAATGTTTTTAGATTGTTGGTTTTGAAAATCATATATTGTACAGTTTTTATATTTTATTCATGCTATTAAAGTTTAACTCTTCCCTCCCTATTGGGGAGGGGCTGGAGGTAGGGCTTCTATTTAGTGCTTCAACACTGGCTTTCCCTCCTCAAACTTAATCGGCACCCACAGATGTCTACTATCGCTTAAGTGTTTGGGATTCCACATATCTGCCATAAATACATAGTCGGCACCATCAAACATCTTCTTCTGAGCAGCGGTCTCCACCTTATAAATGTATGTGCCCTGAGCGCCGAATGTCTTGTCAGCACCTTCGCCACGGCATGGGTTAGCCAACTGTTCCCACGGACCAAAGATGTTCTTGGCACGGAACATACGAGCAGCGTTTGGTGCCCAACCCGTGCATCCGCTTGTTATCATCCAATAAATGCCATCCTTCTTGAAGATAGTTGGAGCCTCGTTCTGACCACCTGCAGCAACACGAACAAACGAACCGTTGTGCTCCATATAGTCGTCAGTAAGCTGTGCAATATGGATTGTCAGGTTTTCCTCTGACGAGAATATATGATAAGCCTTGCCGTCATCGTCTACAAATACGGTCATATCACGTGACATTTGTCCACCATCCAAATCACGCATGAAGAACATACCACGCTCTATCTGTGTGCGCCATTCGGGAGTCCACCACTTCTTCAGTTCGGGATACAACAGCTGATGACGCAAGTCTGTTGTGTCGGCCTTGGCGAAACCTATAGGATATACACCAGCATTGACACGACCCGAACGCACAAACTTGAATGGTCCGAATGGTGTGTCACTCACAGCAACAGCTGCACGAGCTGCCCCATAGCCACGTCCCTTAAGCTCCAAGTGGAACCACATGACAAACTTCTTTGTCTTGGCATTGTACAACACCTTTGGTCGTTCTATGATACAACCGCCCTCGATGTCGCTTCCTGATTCTTGAGAAACAGGAAGAACAAGACCATGATTGGTCCAATCCTTCAGATTCTTAGACGTAAAGCAACTTACACCAAGCGAACTATATGGTTTGCCATCCTCCGAACGGCTTTCGCCATACCAATAGTACGTTCCTTTGTAGTTAAAGATACTGCCACCGTGTGCATTGATGTGCTTGCCCGTGTTGTCCTTCCACACACCTCCATCCATAGGAGCCTGAGCATTTGAGGATAAACATACTGTTGCCATCAATGCTAATGATGTAATGAATTTATTCATAATTAATTTCAGTAAAAATATGATAAGTTTAGAATTTAGGTTTTTAAACCGATGCAAAAGTACTCAAATAGCCCTTATACGATGGGCAGATATCATTCTATTTAGTAAACATATCATTAACTGGACACA
Source organism: uncultured Prevotella sp. (assembly GCA_934183355.1). Taxonomy (GTDB): domain Bacteria; phylum Bacteroidota; class Bacteroidia; order Bacteroidales; family Bacteroidaceae; genus Prevotella. The sequence goes on along the minus strand of CAKPST010000013.1, from coordinate 32,184 downwards.
ATATCACACTTTGTGTCAATAATTAACGTTCACAATTAGCATCATCAATGCCTTTTCATTCAAAACTATATTTTATTATTCCCGACTTCAATCGTGTCTTCAAAACAAGGCGATAGACATTGTTCTTCCACTGTGTTTTCATTATGCCGTCAGGCATCTCCACCTTATTCCATGTGACATCAACATTCTCAGGATTGTAGACAAGCGTAGCCTTGCCACCAGCAAGAGTCACCCTACCCGACTGCAACTTGCGTGGTGAACCGTAACACATAAGCGTTATCTCTGTAGATTTTATATCGACTGTATCAGCATTATTTGACTTACCACGGTCATCATTCATGACAATATACTCGGTTAACTCCACCTTGTTGTAATGTCTGTCCAACGTCAGACGGCGCACCCACGACTTCACGTCAGCCTCTTGCGGATAAGCTTTAGCAATGTCAACAAGCATGATTGAGGCAGAGTCGGTATAGGTGTGGTCTACATCAATACCCTTGTACTCACTACCATCTTTCTGCTCATAGCCACTGACAACAGGCACGTTGTGATAGAGCGAACGATTGTTCATCATCTCATAACGACGCGAACTAAACGTCTGTGAGGTATATGTATCGCGACCAAGGTCGATAACAATGGGCTGTCCATTACGATAAACGACATACGAACCTACATCATTATGGTTGTGACTCTCGGCATTGTTGCCACCCTTGGCAGCGATGAGCCATTCGGCATTGCCAGCCACCATCACCTGCGAATTGGCAAGCCATGCATCTGTGGTGCGAGGTTGCACGGCTTGTTTATTGCGAAGCTGGGGAAGCATCGAAAGCAACATTAATTCGCGTGATAAAGTGGGCCAGTTTCCCGACTGAAGAAATAGTGTTGAGGGGTTACTCAGATACTTATATTTGTTGGCTATGAATGCAGCAAACTGTGTCATTTGCTCACCCGTGGACTGTATTGACTGCATTCCGTTACTTAGAATCCATTCGCCATAAGGAAAAAGAATATTGATATTGGGAATATTCTGCACCTTGGCGTCAGAGAAATTGACAAAAGAGAGATCACTAATATGCATCGTTGTGATGAAGCGTCCCATTGCCGCCACCTTTTTATGCTCATCCGGAGTGAGAACATAGCTATTCTCAGTATCTTTCATCATAGGCATAGCAGCCTGGCGCATCCATAATGACTCAAAGAACGAGGCTGCAGCACGGTCCCAATAGCCCACACCCTCCTCGCAACCTCCATCATCCGGATAGCCTTTAAGGAAAAGACAAAGACAATTTTCATTTATCTTCAGAGCCTTGGCTAATTGCTTGGAGTCAGAAGGATAGCACACAAGAGCACATTCAAGGAAGTTGCTTACAATCCAGGTATTCCAGTTGTTGGCATTATTCATCCATCCCTGTCTTTCGGTCAGCGTTGGATTAAGAAAACGTCGCTCTATCTCTGAGCGCACACGCTCGGTGAGTCCTTTCTCAGTACGGTCTATCTCGTCGCCAAGCATATATATAGTCCATGCAAGCATCGACGATGTCTCAGCATTAAAAAGGTCAACCACCTGTATAGTTGAGTCGGGGACCGTCTTAGGATAGTGAGCTGGCAACCCCCACCAAGGCTCTTTGTCAATGAAATAGTGTAGTCCTTGGCATATATCTGTCATAAATCTGCCACGATAGTCCATCACCTCAGCCATGACAAGACACGCCAACTGACAACGGCGCTCAAAACATGAGTCCTCGTAGTTGGTGCGATTGCCTGTAGAACGAAACTCTGCGAATATTGAATCAGAAATCTTGCCCCACGACTTACCACGGTTCTCTTCACCAATGCGCACATAATCCATGCGCATAGCCTGCGGCACTTGCTTGCGCCAATAAGCATCAGCAGCTTTGGGGAAAGGAGAGAAAGCAGACTGTGCTGTGGCTTGTATGAACGAAGCCACAATAAGAAAAGACGTGATAAAGATTTTGCGCAAATACATATTGTTATTTGTTTTATGTTTTTAGTTATTAATATTGCCTATATAATTACTGCGCAAAAGTAAAGAATAACGGATAAAGAGAGGTGCAATTATTATTTTATAAGGTACAAGTATCGTTATTGGCTATATAAATAGAAAAATTGACTAATAATTAATAGTTAAGATTAACCGTTAATTATTAGTCAATTTCATTATAGATGTGACACGTTTACTTGTCAAGCATCATGAGCGACTGCACAAACCAAACATTCATCTGGTTGGCACCACGATGGTTCCAAGCATAATATGGAATGAGCATGAGTTTCTGATTCTTCACAGATACTCCGTTAGCTCCTTCCTCAAGCACCTGTGCTTGGGTAGCTATAGCCTTGACAGCGAAAGCTGGTGCGCCTTGGGTCTCGGTGTTATCAATCATGTAGTTGTCTATAACGTCAAACGACGGCTGCTTGCCCATTACAGCACGAAGCACTGGTTCGCCCTGATTGTCGGCTGCCTCTGCACAATAAACAATAGGACCACGCTCTACAGCTACACGTCCCTGGTCGTCCTTCACATTATTGTTGGCAACGACCGTACGCACCGGCATATCGAAATGCACACGCACCACGTCGCCCTTCTTGATATTCTTCACTGGCAAATAGCCCTTGTTGGCAACGAGGTCGCCCTCCACTTTCTTGCCGTTGACAGTCACTGTATAGGCAGGCTTCTGACTATCGCTATACTTATAGAGGTCGCTCGGCAACACTTGGTTCTGCACCCATCCCGGAATGCGCACCAACAGATTGGCATTCTTGGCTGCCGACTTCACTACACGAATCTGTATGTCGCCATCCCAAGGATACTGTGTAGTCTCCTCAAGCACCACATCCTTGCCATTCACCTGAACTGTAGAAGTGTTGGCGGCAAAGAGATTGACATAGATGTCATTGTTTTTCACACCATAGAGATAGCCCGGAACCGAGGGGATAAAGCGGCAGAGGTTGCTCGGACAGCAAGCACAACCAAACCACGGCTGGCGTGTCTTGGTGTTGTCGGCATTGAAGGCATATTTGCCATCACTCGACAATGGGTTGGGATAGAAGAAACGACCTCCGTCCATGCTCATTCCCGATATTACACCATTATATAATGTGCGCTCCAAGCAGTCGATATACTTGCTCTCGCCATGGAGTAGGAACATACGCTCGTTGAGATAAACCATTGAGATAGCGGCACAAGTCTCGTTGTAGGCTGTCATGTTGGGCAACTCATAGTTCTTGCCGAATGCCTCGCCCCAATGCATGGCTCCCACTCCACCAGTGAGATAAACCTTCTTGCCATAGATGTTCTGCCAAATGCGGTCTATCACCTTGATGTAAGCTGAGTCCTGTGTCAGCGCTGCCACATCTGCCATGCCGGCATACATATATCCTGCACGAACAGCATGACCTACAGCCTCATCCTGCTCAAGGATTGGTTTGTGGCTCTGCGAATACTCCTTGCGGAAACTTGTCTTGCCACGGAAGTCGAGCAAATACTTAGCCTCGTCGAGATAACGCTTCTCGCCAGTGAGAGTGTAAAGACGTGCAAGAGCCATCTCTGCTATCTGATGACCAGGCACAACCGTTGTCTGACCTGAGCCCAAACCCACCTCACGACATACACAGTCGGCATAACGACGGGCTATATCAAGAAACTTATGGCTGCCAGTTGCCTGATAGTGAGCGCATGCAGCGTCGACCATGTGACCGAGGTTGTAAAGCTCGTGGCTCAAATCCTCTTCCTTCTCCCAACGCTTCTTGCCCGACCATCCATGAGGATGCTCTGGATTGATAGTGCGTGCTGTATAGAGATAGCCGTCTGGTTCCTGGGCTGCAGCAACGATATTGAGCACACTGTCGATGTAAGCCTTGAGTTTCTTGTCGGGATAGGTCTGAAGAATGTAGCTCGCTCCCTCAATAGTCTTGTAGACATCGGTGTCGTCGAACGAGAGTCCCATTATCTTAGCAACGTCCCACTCGGGTGTCTGCAGTCCTGCATGACCCGGATGCTTGAGCGTGTAGGCTGCCATGTCGAAATTCTTGTAGCGGTGCTCGCTCTCACACTTAGAAAATGCAAGTGGCACTGTCACCTCGCGTGCTGCCTTGATACGTGCTCCCCAGAAGGAGTTCTGCGCCATCTTGACACTTGTGAACGGCACTTGTGTGTAGGGATAACCATTGGCTATCACCTTCGGGGTGTTGGTCTTTGCAGACATCGTGGCTGATGCGGCAACCACAAATGCAGCGGTTAAAACAAAAGACTTCATTTCTTACTTTGGTTTATAGCGTTAATATTTTGTTCGTACAAAGAACATTAGCAATTACATATCCCTACCCTCTCTATTGGGGAGTGGTTTGGGGTGAGGCTCTTATTTTCTTACAATACTCGGCGTACTGTCAATAGGCTTTATCGATCCATCGCTGTTATACTCCAATTTCTTCATCACCACGCTGCGCTTGTACGAATGTCCGTCGTGCAAGGTGCCGTCGTGTGTGAAGTAGAGCCATTGGTTTTTGAACTCAACAATAGACGGATGGGTGGTGTTGCTGTTGCCTGCCACTCCATCTATGAGTCCCATTGGCTTCCACGGTCCCATGATGTTGTCGCTCATGGCATAACCCATGCGCTCTGGCCAACTTACGGCGTATGTCAGATAGTACTTACCGTCGCGCTTGTGCACCCACGGTGCCTCAGTGAAGGGGAAGTCGTTGCCGAGGTCGAGCTGATGGATTTCGCCGTCAATCTCAATCATGTTGTCCTTGAGTTTGGCTATATAGCACTGGCGGTTGCCCCATATAATATAAGGTGTATTGTCGTCGTCGATGAAGATGGCAGGGTCGATGCACGCCCAACTATGCTTAGAACCACGGCAGTCCTTGTTGGTGAGTAGCGGTTTGCCAAGGGCATCCTTATACGGACCCGTTATCTTGTCGCTCACAGCCACACCAATGCCACACCAGTTGGTAGACACATACCAATAGTACTTGCCATTGCGCTTTGCCACATGTCCCGCAAAAGCCTGTTTGCTATCAGCCCACTTGAAGGCAGAGATGTCAAGACCCACAGGATGCTGATGCCAATGCTTGAGGTCGGTGGTAGAGAATGTGAGCCAGTCCTTCATCTTATACTCATTTCTCGGAGCATCGTCCTCATCATGTCCTGCAAAGAGCCATAGTGTGTCGCCCTCCACGTATGCTGCTGCGTCGGCTGTGTGTACATGACGGAAAAGAGGATTGCCGTCGGTGATGAGGTCGATGGAACCGTCCTTATTTACCACAGCGTTGGATGGAGTAACAGGCTTGATTGTTCCGTCGGTATTAAACTCCATACGGTCGATGCATACCTCACGGTGAATGCCTGGTTTCTCATCGGCTTTGATGAAGTATTTGTTGATGCGGTGGTATACGATATACCAGTCGTCAGTGCCTGGAACATTGATTACAGAGTTGTGTGCAGTGCCATATATAGCATGCTTAGGGTCTTGCTGAATGACAATAGGCTCCTTGGCAACTGTTATCGGACCGAGTGGCGACTTTGCCGTGCCGTAAGCCACATGATAGTTGGCAGAGCCAGTGTCGTCTACCGACCACATGAAATAGTACAGACCATTGCGATAGAACACATAAGGTGCCTCGCGATAGGCATAGTCCTGCAATGTACCGCCCTTTGGAGTGAGCACCTTTAGGGTCTGCGGTTTTATGCTTGTCATGTCCTTCTGCATTTCTGCTCCAGCCATATAGCCGTTGCCCCAATAGAGATAAGGCTTCTTTGAGCGTGGATCGACAAACACATCCACGTCTATCTGTTGTCCGTGGCATCCATTGGGGATGGTGTTGATGATAGACTTACCGTGGTCCACAAACGGACCTGTAGGACTATCGCTCACCGCCACACCTATCTCTTTGCCGCCACCAGCCTTAGGGTTGGCACTGTAATAGAGATAATACTTATACTTTCCCTTGCCCACCTTCACTTCCTGAATGGCAGGAGCCCACAGATTGCCATTAGCCCAAGGTATCTGTCCATTCTTGGCGTTGAGCACTTCGCCCTCGTCGCGCCACTCATTGAGGTCGGCTGACGAGAAACACTGATATGTATAACCACCCCAACCAGGTGTGCCGTCGGTGGTGGAGTATATGTAACAGCGGTTGGTCAGGTTGCTATACACTATCTCTGGGTCGGCATGAAAGCCTGGGAGTATAGGATTCTGCTGCGCCTTGGTCTGCGATGGGCAGAGAGCAAGGGCAAGAAGAACGGAATAAAAAGTTTTCTTCATATTTTTTTTATTTGTCAACATTCAACATCGGCGTCAGCCGACAATTCAACATTCAAAACTCAAAATTCAAAATTCTTTTCGCCTCCTTCTCCGTGATATGCACCACAGCTCCATGCTTAGGCTGGTCGAAGTTGGTAGCAAACATTGTGCCCTCATTGAAATGCCCAAGCGGGCGGAATGTCTTGAAGTCAGTGGTTTCTACAAAACCAAAGTTGTGTACCTTCTGTCCGTAATGATCATACATCAGCACCCACTTGTCCTCGCCAATGCGTTTCCACACTGTAGGAGCCTCACAAGCCGTTGGCTCTGGGTCGCACCAAGCCGGGTCGTACTGCCAACCGCTGTTGATACTCTCAGATGTGGCTTGCTTGATGCCTGGTGTACCATCGTGAGCCACATAGAATAGATGAAACTTGCCCTGAGCATAGCAGATGTCGCCATCAATGGCTGTTATCTTGGTGTCGGGATATTCAAAGAGCAGTTTTGGAGCAGTCTCTATACGATTAAAGTCTTCGTTGACATACACATAATAGAGCTTGTTCGGACCATTCTTATGGCGCATCGTGAAATAAATCATCAGCCTACCCTCCTTCTCGTCGTATATTGTTTCGGGAGCCCAAGCGCAACCGATGTCAGCAAGTTCGGGCGACATCTCGTTGATGTTAACCACCGTGTGAGTCCAGTTGATAAGGTCCGTCGACTTCATCAGCACCAACCCTCGGTTGTTACCCCAACCGTATGTATTGCCATCACGCTCCCACTCCGTCGCACGCTTGCCCTCACGTTGAGCGAATATATGCAAGTCGGTGGCTACAAGATAGAACGCACCGTCCGGACCACGATATATATGAGGGTCGCGCACACCACGTTGTTCGGCTATTGTGTCGCCACTGATTACGGGACGCGCATTATTAAGAGCTGTGAAATGATAGCCGTCACGACTCAACGCCATATACAAGCTATGTGTGTCGTCACGATGAAACACCATCAGATAAGCCGACATTTGTTTTTCGCTCATCTGTTTCTTGCCAGCTGCCGAGACAAATGTCAAAGGCAACATAAGCATTAATAATAGAAGTTTAACTTCTTTGTCCATTGTATAAAATTGAGGTTTTCTTTAATAGGTTTTTTAAATAACTCGTAAATTATATGGCAAAGTTACTTAAAAAACCTATTACAAAGGTGGACAAATTGTGCGAAAAAGGGTACAAATCGTGAAATAAGTGTATTCCTTACATTTATTTCACAATTTCTTAGCTCTCATCAGAGCTTCCAGATAATAATAGTCTGCATATATTATGCTTGCATCAATCTCGCTACCAGCTGGATGATGCCCCGTGCTGTGCATAAGAAAAGCCACATTCTTCTTGCCACTCTGATATTTGGGAGTACTAAGTTGTGCGAGAGAATGCAAGGCAAAATCCTTATACTCCCTACCTTTCTCACCCCCAATATATTCTTGGAGTTCCAATAGAGCATCAGCAACAACACATGCGGCACTCGCATCCTTTGGAGCTTTTATGCCACGAGGGTCGTCCATGTCCCACAAAGGAATCAAGTCGTCGCTTGTCTCCTTGAGGCGTTTTATATATATGTCAGTAACTTTCTGCGCAAAGTCAAGGAACACACGATTGCGTGTATAACGATACACCATAGTATATCCGTATATCGCCCACGACTGTCCACGTGCCCACATCGAGTTGTCAGCATAGCCTTGATGAGTCACACCCTTTATTAGGTCACCATTTATAGTGTCGTAGACAGCAACATGATAACAACTGCCATCAGGACGGAAATGATTTTGCATCGTTGTCTTGGCATGGCTTACCGCCAAATCATACAGCAGTCGGTTGCCGCCATTCTTAGCCGCCCAAAACATCATGTCGAGATTCATCATATTGTCCATAATAGTATTATGCGGCCAGTTATGAGGCTTCACTTCACGTGGCCAACTCAATATTGTTCCGACAATAGGATTGAACAGAGTGGCAAGTGAGTCGGCAGAAGCAAGTATTACATTCTTGTACTCCTGTGAATGATTCACCTCATAACCCTTGCCATAAGAGCAGAACATCAGAAAACCGATGTCATGGTCGTAGCATGGTTGATAGGCTATGCCACGAAGCGACTCAGTATAGCCTTCGGCTGCTCGGCGCACAGCCTCGTCTCCAGACATCTGATAAGTCATCCATAAAATGCCAGGCCAGAAACCATCACACCATTCCTCTGCTTTAGCCGGTCTGCAGTTCCATCCTTTTTGTTTATCGCCATTGAGGATGTTGCGTGGTTGCATTGTATAATCGTATGAGCCGTCCTTATGTCGCAATTCGTCAAGAGCACGATGCACTTGGGTTGTGCAATACTTCAGTTGGCGGTCTACATCAAGTGTCTGAGCCTTTACCTGAGTTGTCACGCCGAGGGCCATAGAGATTGCCATGGCAGAGAAAATACTTTTAAAATTTGTCATACACATTATTTAATATATGTTTTTATCGGTTGTTTATAGTTCTCCATGAACCTCTCTACTTGCATCACCCAGAAGTCGTGGTCTGGGGTTCCACTCTGACACCACGACGCGCCAAACCAGTAGCTAAATTTCTCACCAGCCTTCACTCCGCGCTTCACACCAACAGCGTTGCCATAGATGCCTTGCTTCAGATGGTTATGGTCGGGCACAAAGAGGGTCTTTACACCGCCGTCGGGAAAGAGAGCCGCCACGTATATCTGGAAGTTGTGACGCTCGTATGAGTCGGTTGGGTCGTCGTACACAATGTAGTTCTTGCCAAGTGTTAGGTCCTTAGATGCCGATGTGTGCACCACAAAACCGCCTGCCACATCCATTGGCTTTGCAAAACCGTCATACCACACCGTCATACGATTGAAGTTTGAACCTTTGGCAAGTGATATAAGGCGATGTTCGGTAACTTTACTTCCAGCGATGTCCACTGAAGGATATGTAAGACTGAGCGTAAACTCAAGTGGTCCATTGTCCAATATTTCATAGTCCTTATAGCAGTAAGGCATTACGATGGAGTCGCCAAGCATCACAGCAGGAGTGCCACAACCCAAACTCGGACCTACGTTATAGCAGTCGAGTCCTTGTCCGTGGTCAAGATGAAACGAAGTAGCACGATCTACAAAGTCCACTCCCTCCTGATTGCCAATGTTTCGGAAGAAAGCCTTGTCGATATTCGACTGCCATGTCACCGAATAACGATGGTCTACATCCAGTTCCTTGGTGCTCTTCAGCCATACGTCGATGCCATAAGCCTTCTCGCCCGAACGCTGCAGAGCCGGACCATATACACGATAAGCGGCGATGTCGTTTTCCCACGTTATGTCGTCCACGCGCCAAGCGTATTGCTTGCCAAAGACGTAAGACTTGAAGTCAGCGCTGTTGCCTTGCTCCACCGTAAACTCGGCTGTACCTTCTGGTCTAACCGACACATCAAGAAGCAAACGTCCGTCGTGCGTAATCTGATGAGTAACGGTCTGACCATAAGGATTCTTCACTATTAGACTACTACCCTCCTTCACACCAAGTCGTTGCCACACGTCCTTGACGCTCCAAGCCACCACCTCCTGACGCTGATGCTGCGAGGTATTGGTAGCAGCAAGAACAACTTTGGCATTGCCATCTACTGAAGACAGCAATGCCAAAAAGGAAAAGATGTAATACTTATAATTATATTTCATATATCGTTATTATTTACTAATAATACGAACCATCTAATCTAAATACTTAAAAACTACCAAATAGAATAGCTCTCTCCATCCTCTTCCTTGTATTCATAGTCAAACGAAGAGCTAAGTGTTTCTATACCAGCATCAGCTTCACTATCGCTTACCGCAGTTCCTTTAACACTGCCAGCAAGAATCTGCTGGCTCTCAATTTCTATAATCGCAATCTCAGGCTTAATATATTTCTTTGTTTTCATTTCAGTTTCAGTTTTTTAAAAGTTGATTAGTAAATGATATAATTATCTCCTATGTTACTTCAAGATGAATGTCTTGCCCTTTGTAATGTATAGCTGACCCTTAGCAAGGTTGTTACGGTTTGCCTTCTTGCCGTCAATGGTGTACACCTGAGCATTGGCATTGATTGCCGCTGCCTCAACACCATTGATTGCTGTTGCCTCACCACTAAAGTCGATATTAAGCATCTTGGCACCAACAGCAACTGGAATAGACAGATAAGCCTGGTTCGCCTTAATATTGAAGCCTTCGCTTTCAACACGGTAGAAAGCTACTGTACCACTCTGGTTCTGCAATACGTATGAACCTACTGGTACAACCTCTTTATTCCAAACACCATGTAGGTTGCCGCTAACTGGGTTGGCAGCCTTGGTTGTAAGCGTGGCAGTAGCCTTGAAGGTATAGTCGCCCTTATTGGCATTGATGAGTACCGGAGTATTGGCAGGAATAACGTTCTTAACCTCAGTAGCCACAGCATTGTTGCCAGATGTATAAGTTAAAGTGTAAGCCTTGACACCCTCTGGAATATCTGTCTCATAAGGAAGAACAAGAGTTGCTGCACCAGCTTCGGTTACTTTAAGTGTGTGGGTAGCAAGAGCATAATCAACGGTAAGCTGAGGAACCAAATCAGCAGCAGCAAAAGCTATAGGGGTATCTGTGTTCTTTGTATTTTCAAAATCCTTTGCGTCCTTGGTAAATATCTGGGTTGACTTTGCTTCATCCTTCTGTTTAGCCAATAAGATATTGAACTTGGTATCCGACAAGCCCTTTACTGCTTCTGTCATATCTACATTTGTTGTCCATTTGTCAATATTAGAAAACTGGGTATTAACAATCTCATCAGAAGTAATGTCAGCATCAGCCTTTCCCTCTACCTTGAAAGTTGTCAGCAAGTTAGCTTCTACCATTGAACCAGCAACCTTTTCTGACTCAGTTTCATATACTGTATTCTCCTCGAATACATCATATTTATAGACATTAACCATTCTATCACCTTTGATACGCTTTGTCACAAGACGCAGGTTTGCATTAGATACCTCATAATTAGAATGCAAGACCTCTTTAGGAAGATCAAACGACATCAAGCCAAGCATGCTTACATCAGAATTAGTACAAGACTGCAATTCCATATTTATAGCAGCAGCCTGATTGGTCTTATTGTTTTTACGAATCCATGTATCAGCAGTAGGGGTCAATACCTTAGAATTATGATTCTGTATTTCCTCATATTCCAATGTAAGTTGAGGTTTCAATTCATCAGCTGCGAAAGTGAAGTTTGGAGTAACCTTGGTGTTGGTTACGTCTGTTGCATCGCTTGTATACACCTTTATAGATATTGGAGTACTTGCAGCATCGTTTAGCAAAAGCAGATTAACATGACCATTAGCCTGTGCCTTTACATAGTCTGTTATGTCAATGATGTTCACCCAATCTTCGATTTTTGAAGAAGCGCCTTCATCTGTTACAGCCTTGCCTGCAGTTCCTTTCAAGCTAACTTTTGCAATAGGCTCATTCTCACGAGCAGCATTAATATTATCTATCTGGCTGTTATAAGTGTCTGCATCAGAAACCTCAGCACCGAGACCATAAATAGCAAGTGTTCCCTTAGCACGCTCTGTGACAAGCTTTAAGGTTGCCGACTTGACAACATATCCAGCTTTAGCAGGAACCTGGAACGACATTAAGCCCAAGTATTCTCTTGTGATTTTGCCATCTGTACGTGTAGTGTACATTTCGAGAGCCTTCTCTGTTGAATTAGCCTTGTCCTTGGAATCGGTAGTCAATGTCACATCATTGCTCACGCCAAGGGTTGCGGTCTCTGTTGTCTGTGCGAATGCACTACCGGCTACCAAGCACACTGTTGCGCCTAATAAGCCACGAAGTAAATAGTTGTTCATTATAATGTTGGTTTTAAGTTATTATTATCTATGTTTTTATTATTACGAACACAGAACAAGCGATACGTAAAAAAAGATTATCTATACAACATCAATGTGCCCCACCCTAACTGGTCGAAAGCGCCTGAGTTGTTGCCATATCGATTGTCGCCAGGTCCACACTCTGGACGCATTTTGTCTGCCATTTGCTTTACATATATATAGCCTGAGCTTAGCCCCTTTACTTTAGCATAATGATTGTAGAAAATCTCCCAACCAGGACGCACACCACCGCGTCCGGCATCATCGGCAAGCGAAGTTTGAATCTTTCCATGTGTTTTGTTAGTACACGAACATCCGATACAATACTCATATCGACTAAATGGCATATCGGCAGCAGCTATAATCCATTCGCCCTGCTTGTTGGCATTATCAGAACCATTGCGCAGATTGCTAAGCGCCACATACTCGCCTAGCTTAAGCAAGGCATTATCGGCAGCAGCAAAGAAGTCGAGATTAGCAAACGATGGTTTGCAACCATTCTGCTCGTATAACGTATAAGCCATCTGAGCAAGATTGGCAACCACCATAGCCGACATCAAGGCATGTCCCTGATCACGTCCACTCTCCTGATCCTGAGCTATCTGTTCACCAGAGCCAAGCGGATCGACGAAAGTAGCCTGCACAAGATTCTTTATACAACCATTGCCTGAACCATTATGAAAATAATCTACGACATAGTCTATCATATCACAATTCTCCGTCAAACAACCAATAGCAAAGTAAGAACAGAGATTTACGAGGTCCCAGTTGCTCCAATAGTGATAATTACACTGTCCAGCATGATGTTCCAAGAAATCACGGTTCTTGGTTGCAAACACATCAAGCATCCATTGCTTAAATGCTGTACGGTCTTCGGCATTCCATCCGTTGTATGCAAGCATCACATCGGCTGCACAAGCAAATGTATAACCTTGGCATCCAGCAGCAAGTGCCTGATTAGAATCGTTGGACGTTATCTTCTTGCATTTTGAAGCCCAAGCAGTAAGTATCTGCACCGACTTTTCGGCATAACGATTATCACCAGTAAGTTGCCATAGCATTGCAGTCTGCCAGGCAGCAGCGGCATCACGCATTGCGTACACATAGTTTTCTTTATCAAGTCCTGTGCCGGTAGGATCGCCACGCACTATCAGCTCTTGTGGAGAGGCACTGCGTGTGAGAGACGAATAACTATTATTCTTTAATGCTTCAAGTTCCTCCTTTACTGCCTTTGGAGCTGTTCCTTCCTGCAATGATTTTCTCACCCTACTGTAGTCATCGCCACTATACATTGTGCAAGGATGCGGAAAGGCATACTTGGCACGCACGGTATATAGTTCAAGGGTGGACGAATTGGGATAAGCCTTATCTGGATTATCGCTACGCAGAGTTACATCGCAGGAAGGAGAAATAACCTCAACTATTGTTTGACCTATAGAAACTGTGGTGAATGAAAACAATAATAAAAAGGCGAGAATAGATGTTATAAATTTCATAAACGTGTATATAAAACTAAAAGGTATTCAGAATAAAAATAGCGGAGATTATAAACCTCCGCTACTTTATAAAACTACTACTTCACAACAAACTTTTTACCATTCTTGATATATATACCAGCAGGTAGATTTTCGCCTTTCATGCGTACACCCTGAAGATTGTATACTTTGTCGTCTACATTTGCAGGAATAGTAAGTGTTATGCGGTCAACACCCGTTGACGACACTTTCTTATACACTACTGTAAGCTGAGGCTTAAGGTCGTCGGCAGCAAATACTATTGAGTTGTCCTTAGCATTGACAACATCCTCAGCAATCTCGCGTGTATAGAATTGTGTAGACTCACTACTGTTGTCCTTCACCAAGAGAAGAGCAAACTTAGGTGTAGTAAGACTTGCCACATGTTCTGTTAGGTCTATGGTGTTAGTCCAAGCCTCAACGTTCTTATAATCGTCAGGCAAGACATCAATGCCCATAGCCTTTGGCGAACCCTTTGCCTGGAACGAAGCAACAATATTGTCATCATTAATGGCAGCATCTACCTTCTCCGATTCGTTGGCATATATTGTGTTCTCTTCAAAATCAGAATAGCCATACACCTTCACACCACGAGCGCCCTTAACACGTTCAGACACAAGACGAAGCGAAGCACTCTCTACAGTATAATCTTCAGAAACCACGTCCGACGGAACCTCAAACGACATCAGACCGAGGAACAACTTATTCTTCTTGGCATCTTCTTCGTTTACATACGAGCAAAGCTCCATTGTTGTCTTCGAACCGTGATTGTCCTTATTACCCTCACGAATCCAAGTGTCTGCTACAGGAGCTGAAGTGTCGCTCTTCTGATCGGCATCCACCTCATACACTACTGTAAGTTGAGGTACAAGGTCGGCAGCAGCAAATGTGAAGTTGGGTGTAACCTTCTCATTGGTAACATCCTTTGCATCACTTGAATAAACACGAATGGATGTGTTAGTAGACTCGGCAGCATTGCATAGCAACATATTGACATTGCCATTCTTTGCCGACTTAACGTAAGAGGTAAGATCTATATTGTTTGTCCAGTCATCTATATTCGAGGATACACCACCATCAAACACAGCCTTGCCAGATGTTCCACGAAGCAAAAACTTGACTAAAGGCTCGGCTTTTCTTGCTGCTGCGATATTGTCCTTCTGCGAATTGTAGGTATCTGCATCTGTCACCTCTGCACCAAATGCGTAAATGGCAAGTGTTCCCTTTGCACGTTCAGTGACAAGACGTAGAGTGGCTTTCTTCACTGTATAACCAGCCATTGCAGGAACCTTGAATGACATCAATCCTACGAAGTCCTTGGTTATCTCTCCCTCTGTGCGCACTGTATACATCTCTAATGCATCAGCTGTGGCGTTGACCTTGTTGCCATTATCACTACGAAGACTTACATCGCTTGCCACCGACAATATTTTGTCTACATCTTGTGCAAGTGCTGAGGTTGAAAACATGGCGAACGTTGCGCCGAGCACACAATTAAGTACTGTTCTTTTCATAATCAATTTGGGTTTTTATGTTATTATTTTCTATATAGAATACGGACACAATATATCATATACGTAATTCAATAATTATAAATATAGATTTAAAAAAAGGCTACGACAAAAATATGCCATAGCCTCTGACCTTTAAACCTTATATCAACCAACTCTTCTTTATCTATACAACATCAATGTACTCCAACCCAACTGGTCGAAAGCACCCGAGTTGTTGCCATAGCGGCTGTCGCCAGGACCACATTCTGGTCGCATCTTGTCTGCCATCTGCTTTACATAAATGAAGCCTGAGGTCAGACCTTTTACCTTGGCGTAGTGGTTATAGTAAATCTCCCAACCCGGACGCACCGAGCCACGACCTGAGTCATCTGCCAAAGAAGTGTGTATCGCACTGTGCTTTGTATCGCGACAAGAGCATCCTACACAATACTCCAACTTGTTGAACGGCATATTGGCTGCCGACACAAGCCACTGACCTTCCTTGTTGGCGTTGTCCGAACCATTGCGCAGATTGCTAAGAGCCACATATTCGCCAAGCTTAAGCAGAGCGTTATCGTTGGCAGCGAAGAAATCGAGCTTTGCTGCATCGGCATTCAGTTTGTTCTGCTCGTAGAGCGAGTAAGCCATCTGAGCAAGGTTGGCAGTAACCATAGCCGACATCTGGGCATGTCCCTGGTCACGTCCACTCTCCTGGTCTTGAGCTAACAACTCTCCTGAACCAAGTGGGTCGGCTAAGAAGTCACCATTAACGAGGTAGTTGATGCAACCATTGCCTGGACCTTTATAGAAGTAGTTCACTACGTAGTTCACCATGTCGCTCTTCTCGGTAAGAATACCTATTGCCATATACGAGCACATATTCACGAGATCCCAGTTGCTCCAATAGTGCTTGGCGCAAGTATTGGCATCCTTATGCTCAAGGAAGTCCTTGTTCTTCGGGGCAAACACATCAAGCATCCACTGCTTAAACTTAGCCACATCGCCTGCGTTCCAGCCGCTGTAGCCAAGCATCATCTCTGCAGCACAAGCAAAGGTGTAGCCCTGCGCACCAGCTGCAAGCACCTGATTGGCATCGTTCGACGTTATCTTCTTGCACTTCAGAGCCCACGCATTCATTATCTCGATAGACTTCTTGGCATAAGCCTCGTCGCCACTAAGCTTCCATATAAGAGCTGTCTGATAGGCGGCTGCCGCATCGCGCATGGCGTAAGCATAGTTCTCCTTGTCAATGCCGGTGCCTTTAGGGTCGCCACGTACGATAAGCTCCTGTGGCTCAGGCATACGCGACAGCGACGAGTAAGGACTTGCCTTTAATGCTG
Organism: uncultured Prevotella sp.; assembly: GCA_934183355.1. Lineage (GTDB taxonomy): Bacteria > Bacteroidota > Bacteroidia > Bacteroidales > Bacteroidaceae > Prevotella. The sequence continues at coordinate 15,659 of CAKPST010000013.1, read as the reverse complement.
CAAAAGCTTGTGCCACCTCATGGATGGTATTGCCATCCAACTCTGCCTTAACACGAGCAAAGTCGTCGGCTGTGTACATAGCACATGGATGATTGAATGTATATGTCGCATCGACATCTGGTGTAGTAGGAGTTTCGGGCATTGTAAGGTCTACAGAGCCAAACTCATTCTCTCTACATGAGGTTGGCAGCAACACGAGTGCTGCCATACCTGCTATTATTAAACATTTCTTGTTCATTGTTGTTTCCTTTTATTAAGAATACGGAATTGCTTTTATATATACGTAATGAGCAGTTCTGAGTTTTTTCTACTTCACCACGTCGTATGCCAGTCCGTCTACATTCTTCACATATTTCTCTACATCAGCAACGCTCTTGAAGGTCTGCATCCAGTACACCTTGTAGTCAAAGCTGTGATTGATGGTCTTGATGTCGGCATACTTAAGCTGGAAGATGCTGAACGATATCGACTCGTTTGTTGGAGCCACACCGCCTGTTCCGAACGCCACCTTAGAGAGGTCGTAGATGAAGACACGGCTGCCGTCGGCACACTTCAACTCGTTGCTCCACTTGTTGTTGCCGCCACCGAGCGCCTTGAAGTCCTTGCCACTCTCGCTCTTGCCCACAACGTCCATATTGAAGTTGCGGCTTGTTACGCCTATGCCGAGGTCCTTGGCATCCTCTATCTTCACGGCAAGTACGGGATAGTTGCCTGCATGGAGGGTAAGCGGCAGGTCGTACCACTTAAGGTCGGCACGCTGTGTTGTTGCATTAGAAGCTGCTGTGGTTACGGTAAGGAAGCCGTCGCCCCATGTATACTTAATAGATGTGTTGGCTGGACGGAAACTGTAGTGGTTCTCGTTGCGGTAGGTCTCGCGCACCAAGCCACAAGGGATATTCAGTTCGATGCTGCTTGTCTTGCCGTCAGGTGTGGCTGCGGTAATTGTTACCTTGCCAAATCCCTTGAACTTGACTACACCTGCATCGACAGTAGCAATCGACTCGTCGCTTGATGTCCACTTAAGAAGCGATGTTGTACACTCAGCAGGAACTGTGGTGAAGCCAAGGTTGAGCGTCTGCTCGTTCAAGGCACACTCGTAGCCATTGGCTGCCGAGAAGGTCTGGTCGATAGCCACACTCTCCGGTGCCACAATCTTCTTTACGTTTACGCTCTTCTCGCCTACTATGCCTGAGCCGTCGAGAGCCGTTGCAATAACCTTAACTGATGTTGTTACAGCATCGGCTTGCTTGGCTGTAAGGACGCCTGTCATAGGGTCGATAGTGGCAGCAGCCTCGTTGTCAACACTCCACTTAACCGTCTTATAGGTAGAATTGTCTGGAGTGATGAAGGCGCAGAAGTGCAGAGTGTCGCCTGCATACAGTTCTGTTGCGGTAGACGTAACGTTAATGGCTGTAGCCTTGCGCATCTCGGCTGACACCACAACCTTGAGGTTGGCATTGATACCGCTACCCTCGTGCAGACCCATAGGAGCCACCTGCACTACTGAGTAGCCGTCGCCATTGACTGCGGTTACAAGTCCCTGATCGTTGACGGTGGCAAAGTCGGCATTTGACGATGTCCACTGCACATCTTTGAATGTAACGTCTTCAGGGGTCATTGTATAGTTGAGTTGCAGTGTCTCGCCCTTTACCATAGGCAGACACTTGGCGCCAGTGGCGTCGGTATAGACGAGTTGCTGCTGAGCCTCAGGCAGATTGAACTCCACCTTCGACGGAATGACAGCCGAGTAGAGATTGCCTCCCTCATTGTCGTCGCTGCATGATGTCATGGCTGCACCTCCAATGGCGAGCAACATCATTGCTGTATATATGCTATTGTTGAGTTTCATAATTTTATCTATTTATTGAATGAACCATTATTCATCAAACGTCGAATTACTTCCAGCCCGGGTTCTGTTCGATGTTGGGGTTGAGCTGTAGCTGGTCTGAAGGCAGCGGATAGAGGTAGAACTTGTCGTCCCATGTGCGGTTGTCGTACAGGATGATGCAGCCCTCGCTGTTGAGCTGGCGGCTCTGGTTTGCCCAAAGTGTCTCAAACTGTGTTCCCTTCCACTTTACGCCAAGCTGATCCTGCGGCATCTCCACCGGAGCAGTAGCCCAACGCTTAAGGTCGTCGATACGGAATCCCTCGAAGGTAAGCTCTACGGTGCGCTCGCGGCGAATCTCCTCGCGCATGCTCAGACCGTTGTTGTCAACAAGGGCGTTGCTAAGCTTCACCATATTGGGGTTGGAGCGCAGACGAACGAGGTTAAGACTCTTGTCGAGATCCGAGTCGGAGATGCGTCCCTGAAGCTCGTATATGGCTTCGGCAAAGTTGAGCAACACCTCGGCATAACGTATTACGGGGAAGTCCATGCACTCGTAGCGGTCTGCCACCTGGCGCTCCACAGCCCACTTGTGTGTCTGATATCCGCTGTTGGCTGTTGCTCCCACCTCCTTGGCACGTGCCAGGTCAGAGTCGTCCCACGCTGTGCGGCAGTGGTCTACGGTGTTGTCCCAAACCTTTGTGCCACGTGGTGCAAGTGTGGTGAGCATACGGTTGTCGCGGTTCTGATACTCAGATGTTGCCTGACCGTAACCCTTGAACATAGCGTTAGTTGTACCGTTGTAGGTTATAGGCAGACCATTCTGGCATACATACATATTGGCAAGCTTTCGAGTAGGATAAATGGCATTGGTAAGATAAGCCTTTGTGATGTTCAGTCCAATACCGTCTGTAGCCTTATGTCTACGTGCAAGTATATACTCGGTGTTGTCCTTTGTGGTCAGTCCGGCAGGGTTGCACTTCTCGTCCTCAAGGATGAACATATAGCGATAGCTCTCTGTGCCGAGTTTGTCGCTGTAGAAAAGCTTGTAGCGACCGCCCTCCATAACAGCCTTGGCAGCTGTCTTGGCGGTGTTAAGCAGGGAGGTGACACGCTCCGTATTAGTTGTGGCATCAGCACCACCTGTGTGGAACTTCTGCCATGTAGCCTCGTAGAGAGCCACACGCGACAGCATGGCGTTGGCGGCATCGCAGGTAAGGCGTCCTGCCTCAGTTGCTGTTTCGGGCAGAGCCTCGGCAGCCTCCTGAAGGTCCTTGACACACTGGTCGATAACCAACGAACGGTCGTCGCGCTGTGCATTCATCTTAGGCGAGTCCATATCCACAGGCTCTGTCAGAAGAATGACATTGCCATAGAGCTGCACCAACTCGAAGTAGCAGTAGGCACGGAAGAACTTAGCCTCTGCCACTGGCACTGCGATAGCCGCCTGATTGCCGAACGCAGCTGCCTTCTTAAGCAGCAAGTTGGTATAGTAGATTTGTCTATACAATGTAGTATAGTTGCCGTCGCTCTGCGGAATGGTGTTGGTGCCTTGGCTGTATACGTTGACATTGGCTTCGGCAATGAGGTCGCTTCGGAGGTCGCTGTGAGGACCGTCACTCACGGCATACTGATAGCTTGAACCGCCCTGAATGTCGCGGGTATAGCCATAGAACTGGTTGGCAAATAGCTGAAAGTTGTTAGCCTTCGACCATACGCTGTCGTCGTTCATCTGCGCCTCTGGCGAGAAGTCGAGACAACTGACCATTGCCATACTTGCCATTGCCATACACGCAAGCTTTATTGATTTTATATATGATTTCATACTTTGTTCTATTTACTGTTTTACCTTTTTACTTTTTACCCTTTTACTTTTTTACCTTTTTACTTTTTTACCCTTAAAAGGTTAGGTTCATTCCAAACGTAAAGTTTCTTGTGAAAGGATAACGCTGTGTTCCACTTGCATTGCGCTTAGCCTCAGGGTCCCAACCATCCGATATCTTGGTACTCTCCCAAAGGTCCTCGCCAGTGAAGTAGATGCGGGCGGCATTTACGAAGCCTATCTTCTTAAGCACCTGCGCCGGGAGGTTGTAGCCTATGGTGAGGTTCTTCAGACGGATGTATCGTCCGTCATGAGCCGTAAGCGAGTTGGCCTGATAGTTATAGTTCACAATGTTGGCATCCGTAGTATACGGCGCATAGTAGGCGTTAGGATTGTCTACGCTCCATGTGTTGCCAATGCTTGATGTGGTGCTGTTCATATAGAGCGAACGGAACGGCACTGTCCAAGCATCGATGCCACGATATACAAAGCGGTTGGCAGAGCCTTGGAACACTATGTTGAAGTCGATGCCCTTCCACGATGCACCTGCGTTGAACGAATAGCTTATCTCTGGCGAATCGCTTCCGAGATAGATATAGTCGCGATAGTCGAGCACGCCGTCGCCGTTCTCGTCGCAATACATATTGTCACCCACACGGAGGTTGGACGGCATGTTGATACCGTTGTTGGCGTAATACTTATTGAGATAAGCCTTAAGCTGCTCCTCATTCTGTATCTTGCCGCCATAACGCAGACCGAAGATAGAGTTCAACGAGTAGCCCTGCTGTGTGCTTGTATAGCCCGACTTGAGCACGCTTGTGCCTCCGAAGTCGGTAAGCTCGTTACGGGTGAAGGTGATGTTGCCACCTACATGATAGTCTACCTCGCCCACTCTGCCGCTGTAGTTGATGCTTCCCTCAAAGCCCCAGTCCTTAAACTTGCCCGAGTTAGCTGTCGGTGCAGCGTCGCCAAGTATGGCAGGATAGGTAATGGCTACGAGCATATTGTCGTTCTTCTTGAGGAATGCCTCTACTGTACCGGTGAGATGATTGTTGAGGAAACCGAAGTCGAGAGCTACGTTGTAGTTCTTGATGCGCTCCCACTGACGTGTGGTAGAAGCAAACTTGCCGTTAGTGGCAATGTACGTAAGCTTGTCGCTGCCCACATAAGCACCGTTGAGCGTATGGAGGTTGTAGAACTGATAGCCGTCGTAGTTGTCAATGCCACTCTGCGAACCCATCTCGGCGTACGATGCACGCAGCTTAAGGTTGCTCAACCACTTCACATTCTTAAGGAAAGCTTCCTCGTTGATGCGCCATCCGATAGAGGTTCCCCAGAAGAAAGCCCAGCGATTCTCGGGCATAAACTTCGAGCTACCGTCGTAACGACCATTGAATTCGAGCAGATACTTAGAGTCGAAGTCGTAGTTCAAGCGTCCGAAGTAAGACATGATGGCGTTGCGGTATGTATTCTTCTCGTCACCTGACAGTGTAAGTGTGCCGTTGCCGTTGATAACGTCGAGTCCGTCGAGAATGTCTGTATAGCTTGCGCCGAACATCTCGTTGTCCTTCAACTCATACTGTGCACCAAGCGTCAAACTGGTGTTGTGCTTGCCGGCAAAGGTCTTATGACCATTGAGGAAGCCCGAAATGCTGTAGAAGTCGGTGCGAGAGGATGTCTGCTTGAAGTACGATTTTGCCTGTGTCGGGTCTTCAAGAGTCTGTGTCGTTCCAGTATAATTATAATATGTGATTGCGTTCTGTATGGTGCGTCGGCGTGCCTCGCTTGTGTTGTAGCCCACATTGACGTTGGCGTCGAGCCAGTCGGTAATGTGTGCTTTAAGCGTCTCGCTGATGTTGAGTGAGCGAACTGACAGATTGTTGTCGCCACCCAAAGAGAGTTTTGCCACTGGTGAACCCCATGTTCCCCAAGCGTATGGCTGTCCGTCGCGTGCGGTGAGAGGTAAGCCTGGCATTGGCATAGATGTTGTAAGCGCCGCACCAACCAATGTTGGAGCTACCTGCTCCTGACGGCTATAAGCAATACTGCTCTCAAGGGTGAAGATTCTATTGAGTTTATTGCTATTATTCCAGCGTATGTTGTATCGCTTATTGTTGTTGTTGCCATACTGCAGGGTAGAACCGTCATAGAGGAAACTGCCCGAAATGCGGTAAGAATTCTTGTCATTGCCGCCAGCAAGAGCCAAGCTGTGATTGGTGCTCCATGTGTCACCGAAGAGCGAACCGAGCCAATCCACATTGTTATCAAATACGAAGTCCTTTACATCGGTAAAAGCCGACTGACCAAATGGGTTGGCTGTCTGCTCAAGGTCGATGTAGCCGCCTTTGTATTTCTTTGCAAGTTCGGCGTATGTGTACCACACATTGCTTGTATTGTTGTCGTTGCGCAAGGCTGTCTGCACACCCTCTGCCCACTGGTCGATGTTGCACAGCTCGGGCATCAAGCCCACGGTCTTGAATGTAGCACTTCCCGAATAGTTGATTTGGAGCTTGCCTTCCTTGCCCTTCTTGGTAGTGATGAGCACAACACCGCCGGCAGCACGGCTACCATAGATGGCTGCCGAACCGTCCTTAAGGAAGTTTATCGACTCGATATCATCGGGGTTGAGCAGTCGCATCTCGCTAACACTGTTGGCAGCAACACCGTCAATAACAACGAGAGGCTCGGTAGAGTTCATTGAGGATGCGCCACGAAGGTTCAAGCCCCAACTTTCATCACCAGGAGCCGAAGACGAACGACTAATCATTACACCAGGTACCTGACCCTGCAGAGCTTGAAGCGGTGATGACAATCCTCCCTTCTCCTGGAATGCCTTTGAGTCGATTACGGTAACGGCGCCAGTCAACGACTCCTTCTTCTGTACACCATAACCTACCACTACCACCTCTTGCAGAGTCTGTTTGTCCTCGCCCATCACTATATTCATGCTCGGACCATTGACCTTCTGCATCTGATCGGTGAATCCTATATAAGAGAACTTGAGTTGCTGACCACGGTCACACTTTATGACAAAGTTGCCGTCGATGTCGGTAACGACACCTCCCTGCTTGCCAACTATTTGTACTGAAACTCCGATAAGAGGTTCGCCGGTGTTGTCTACAACCGTACCCTTCACCTCAATCTGTTGCTGTTGCATAAGTGTGGCAAGCTTCTGACCACCTACAGCCATTGCCGTCTGGCAAGGAGTGGCGACACCTGCGAGCACACACAAACTTAAAAGACTATGCTTCATAAGGTTTATGTTTAGTTATTAAATTTATTTGATTTTGTTAATTTCACGCCAAAGACATTATGAATACACCTACAAACATATATGCCATTAAACAATCTTGCGCAGATAAGACTTCATATCCTTTGTCGAAAGATAGATATGGGTCTCTACAGTGCGCTTGCTAAGCGACAATGTCTCGGCAATCTTGTCGGCAGACATCTCGTCGTGCTTATACATCTTATATATACGTGCACGCTTAGTAGGCATCATGGCAAGATGACGACTCTCGAACGAGAGCATGTCGGCAGCCTCAACACGCTGTGCAGGCGACTGCTCGTACAGCGAATCCATGACATAGGCTATGTTGCGCTCGCTTTCGCGTACAAAGGTCTTATGGCGAGCGTCGTCAATAATCATACGCTTTGCCATAACAAGGAGCAAGTTCTTGGCTGTGTCGAGAGAGATGATATCAAACGACATCACCTTGACAAATAGGTCTTGAAGCATATCTTCGGCTGCCATAACATCATGGGTATAGCTCAGAAGATAAAGCTTGAGGTCGTTGTAGTACATCTTATATACAGATGCTACCACCTCATGATTCTGCTGAATGTTGTCATGTTGCATAATGAATAGGTTTTACTTTTTGGTTTACGGTTGCAAAGGTATAACCGTTTTCATTATGCAACAAGATTTTTAAGTCATAGAAAAGCCAACTCAATTTCCGGAATGTCCATTTCGTACAACACACTCAATATCAATAGTTTACAACACAGTCCAACTAAATTAGACAAACCACATAGGCATTGTACAGTGCAAAAGGACATCATAATTTTATGTTCAACTTCTTAAGATATTCGGTTGGGGTCATGCCCTCAACACGGCGGAAGGTGCTGAAGAAGCTCGACTTCTTGAAGCCGCACTGCTCGCTAAGGGCGGTGAGCGTATAGCGATGATACTCGCCAGCCGCTATAAGGCGCTTAAATTCGTCGAGACGATAGCGGTTGATAAACTCGTAGTAGTTCTCGCCCATATATAGGCTGAACACTTGCGACAAACGGCTGGACGACATATTGAGTTTGTCGGCAATGTCGCTCATCTTCAGTTCCGGATTTGTGAACACCCTCTCTTTCTCGATATAAGCCTTCATTCGCTCGACGATGTCGGCACACTCAACCTCGTCGAGGCGCACACGGCTATACTTGGTAGGCTGGGTGGCAACATCGTTGGCAGCCGGACTTATCGCAGTAGATTGTTGCTCTGCCATCTGCAACATCTGCATCTCGGCATTCTGCTGTGCCTCCTCTGCCTCCATGAGGGCGCCCTCTATCTCGTCGCGCTCGTGTAGGAGTATCTTGGTGTTCTTGTGATAACGATGCCACAAGAGCAGCAACACTATCGCAACAACCAAAACTACAAACTCGATGATGGCAAGCACCGACGGCAAAACCACCACACTATAGGTAACGGTTGTGCCCTCGGCTCCTGCAAGGCGCAACTGCAAGCTATGCTCGCCAAGGAACAGATGGCTTATCTCTATGTCAGAGTCGTCCATGGCGTTGTGCCACTCGTCATTGTCAGACAAGCGCCACTGATACATACGTCCATTCTGACGAGTATAGTCGAGGAGTACGGGGCGGAAAGATAGCTTCTGCGACAGCACATTCCACATTATATATATACGGTGGCTGCGATTTATCTTGTTCTCTATGTCATACTCCATAATGTCGCTACCCTTGCGCACATCATAGAGCGATATGCCAAACTCCTTGTTCTTCTGCCAACGCTGCATTGCCTTGGCATCTGCCTGCATCAGTCCGTTGGACGTACCCACCCACACTGTGCCTTGAGCATCGGTCTTAACGCCGCCCACATTGACAAACTGGCAGCGCAAACCCTCGCCGTAGCCAAAGAGCTGGTACGAAGAAAACTGGTAGTCGGTGCGGAATAGTCCGTTGTCGGTAGCAAACCAGTAGTGGCCCTTCAAGTCGTCAAGGAAGGCATAGTTTAGACCGCAGAGCAAGACGGAGGGCTTCTTTAACTCGCCAAAGCGCTTCATCTGCACATCGCTGTAGAACACACGCAGTTGGCGAGAGAAGAGCAGCAAACCATCGTGTCCACAAGACACAGAGAGATTGCTCTGACCATTGAAGAAGCCATTAGGGAAGTTGGCGTTCTCAAACGTGCGCGTTGCGGCAACGTATAGCGACAGTCCCTCCGAGCCTATCCAGCCATTGCCGTTGTGGTCGAAGTAGATGCCCGTAACGCTGCCACGGCACAAGCGCGAGTTGTTCTCGGTGTAATGGGCTACGGCTTTGCCCGTCTTGTCTATTACAAAGATGCCCTCGCCGCAACCAATCCACAACATTCCGTCCTTGCTTGTGGCAAACGACGACACGGTGGTGGTGGCAAGCAATGGAGCCGATGCCACGGTGCTTACCTGCAACGTCTTGGGATCGAGCACGCGCAAGCCGGCATCATAGCTTGCTATATAATACTTGCCGCTATATTGATAGATATTGGTTATGATATGGGCGCCGCCCAAGGCGCTTGACGGCACGTGGCTAACCTTATGGTTGTGCTCGTCGACAAGGTAGACGCCGTCTGTGGTGCCAATAACCTTCTCGCCGTTGCCTATATAGAACGAGCGCACATTCATCCCTTCTGTGGTGAAGCCGCCCATTGTGTAGGTACGGAAAAGGGGCCTGCTGTAGAAGCTGTACGCCAAGCCGTAACGGAACAGTCCAAACCAGTTGGTGCCATGCTCGGTGCGGCGATAGCAATAGACGGCGTCGCTGCCAAGGCTATGAAGGCTGTCGGCAGAGGCGTTATACGCTTCCTTAATCTGTGCTGTGGCAGCGTCGAGCAGATAAGCGCCCTGCCCGTCGCAGCTTACACACACCTCGCCACGGTTGTTGGCATAGACTGATGTAACGATATTGCCAACACCCTGTACCTTACTAACTTCGTCTTTATTGGGCTGGCACAGATACAGACCATTGTTCTTGGTGCCTACATAGAAGCGGTCGCCACTTATGGCAAACTTGCTCAAGGCGGCACGGTCTGGCATGTGCCGAGCCACCGAGTACGACTTGTACTTGCCCGTAGAGGGCGTGTAGCAATTAAGCATATAGCGACTGGCAAACCAAATGTTGCCCTTGCCGTCGACCTTGATGTCGCGCACACCATTCTCTATAGACATTGGGGTGGGTCCTACAAAGATGCGTTTAAGCTGCTTGCCATTGTATATATACAGTCCTTCGCGGTTGCCAAGATACAGCACACCGTTGTAGGCAAGCACCGCCTCTGCCTTTGGGAGGTCTGGAAGGATAAGTCTAAACTGGTCGTCGTCCTGACGCAACTCGAACACACCTTGAGCAGACACGGCATATATGGAGTGGTTGTCGCCCTCGCATAAGTCGTACACATAGTTGGGATCGCTACCGCCTCCACGCGAAAATCGGAAAGATACAATACGCTTTCCGTTGTACATGCTTACGCCATTGTTGGTGCCCATCCACACACGGTGCAGACTATCGAATATCACAGACGACACCGACTCGCCCGCAAGTCCATTCTCACGGGTGACATAATTGAAATATTGGCTACCCACAATGTCAGCACGGCAATTTGTGGCGTGAGCAAAGAGCAACAATATAAGCGCTATGGTATGAAAGAATGGCTTTATGTTCATATCTCTCTAATGTTTTAGTTGTGTTTGTCTACATTAATTACAGCTATATAATACTATAGTGGTACAAAATTAGTATATTTAAACTATTTTGCAAAATGATACTTCCAAAAAAATTCAGTAAATTTGCTATTTTATTCGTATTATTTACAAATAATAATAACAATAAATATGGACAACAAACTGATATATATGCTCTTCTCGGGCATGCTTCTTACAGCCCCATTGTCGCTCCACGCCCAATATCATTCGCAAGTGTGGAACCCCGACAACGGCAACGGCACATATACCAACCCTGTGCTATATGCCGACTATAGCGACCCCGACGTCATTGCTGTTGGCGACGACTATTATCTCACGGCAAGCTCGTTCAACTGCATTCCGGGATTGCCCATCCTTCACAGCAAGGACTTGGTGAACTGGCAAATCATAGGCTACGCTCTGCAAGAACAAGAGCCTAAAGAACTGTTCGGTCAGCCTCAGCACGGCAAAGGAGTGTGGGCGCCAGCCATACGCCATCACAATGGCGAACTGTATATCTATTGGGGCGACCCCGACCATGGCATCTTTATGGTGAAGACCAAAGACCCTCGCGGCGAATGGGACAAACCCGTATGCGTATTGCCTGGCAAGGGAATGATAGACCCTTGTCCTATGTGGGACGAAGACGGCAGATGCTATCTCGTGAACGGATGGGCAGGTAGCCGCGCAGGATTCAACTCGGTGCTGACCATCCGCGAACTGTCGGCTGACGGAACAAAGGCTATTGGCAAACCGAGCATCGTATTTGACGGAGGACAAGAGAATCACACCACTGAAGGTCCTAAACTCTACAAGCGCGATGGCTACTACTGGATAATGTGTCCGGCAGGCGGAGTACAGCATGGGTGGCAACTCGCTATGCGCAGCAAAAACATCTATGGACCTTACGAAGCTCGCAAGATGATGGCACAAGGCAAGACTAATATCAATGGTCCTCACCAAGGAGCTTGGGTGCATACGGCGCAGGGCGAAGACTGGTTTCTCCACTTCAACGACAAGGGTGCCTACGGACGTGTTATATTCCTGCAACCTGTAGACTGGAAAACTGGATGGCCAGTCATGGGCAATGACAAAGACGGCGACGGATGTGGCGAGCCTTACCTCACTTATCGCATGCCTAAATCGGCTTCGCACACTAAGGTTAATCCTCAAGAGTCGGACGAGTTCAACAGCACAGAGCTCGGACTGCAATGGCAATGGCATGCCAACTACAACCAACAATGGGGAATGCCAACAAACAATGGATGTATGCGTCTATACACAGCCGACCTTGAGCACGCAGCCACTGACTCTAATGGCGGCAAAGCCGTTGCCTTCAAGAGCCTTTGGGAGGCTGGCAACCTGTTGCTACAAAAGACGCCTGCCAAGGATTTCACTGTGACTACCAAGATGCGCTTTGCCTCGAAAGAGGACGACCAGTATGGCGGCGTCATCATGATGGGCATGAACTATCAGGCTTTGGTGGTGAGACGTATGGGCGACAGCTTCTTGCTGCAACAGCTCTACTGCAAGGGTGCCGACACAGGCGGTGTGGAAACACAGAAGACACTCGCTACACTTAATCCCACGGAGAGGGATACTATACTCTACTCGCCTGCCATTTATCTCGACATCTATATGCAGATGAGGGTAAAGGACGGCACGTGCCAGTTTGCCTATAGTCTTGATGGCAAACGCTATAAAGACGTGGGCGACATTTTTACACTTAGACAAGGCAAATGGATAGGTGCAAAAATGGGATTTGTCAGCGAGCGAAAAAATACGAAAGGCAACCGCGGTTGGATAGATGCCGACTGGTTCAGAGTTACTAAATAATGACAAGGCTCCTTTTCACAGGTCAAACATTGGTGAAAAGGAGCCTTGTTTGCAAATTTTACTGATTTACTTTACACTTTTCTTGTGGTTTTACTAAAACACTTCACTTTCAACTCAATCCTTTACTGAATAACTTTACAATACAGATAAAGGTTTACTAATACACTATAACAAGTTTTTATTTTTCATCTGCAATCTGCAATTTTTCCGGAAATACCGCCACAACCCATTGAATTACAAGATGTTATATAATTGCAGTTCAGCTTGCAGATGAGGGTTCATCTGCAAGCCGAACAGAAGCAAGAACGATATTTTTCTTTAAATGTTTACTTTAGCATTGCGATATACAAAACTTATTCTTATAAGCAAATTCTCAATGGTTGCACAGCCCCTTTATATTTAGCATCGGCATCTGCCACAGCCACAACCCATGCGGTGAAGCTGCGGCGCGGATTGTCAAGACCTGCTTCGTAGGGATAGACCTCGAAGGTGGTGTCGTTTATTTTCTTCAGCGGTCCGCTTATCACTTCTATATAAGGCTTTTTGGTGCCGTGTGCGGTTGAACGGGCGTTGTGCGTAGCGTCGGTATAAACAGCCTTCAACTGTATACGGATTGGCTTCTGATTCTTGTTGACAGAAGAGCCGTTGCCCTCGGCTATACTTATCTGCATGCCGCCCTGCACCTTCTCGTTGTAAGGAATCAGTTTGCCCTGATATTCAAAGCCTACATACTGCACCTGCTTGCCTGCCGTCTCCTTATAGCGAGCCTCGGTCAGGTCTGCCATCTCCTTGTCGAAATACCAGAAAGCATCGTGCTTGTCGCCCTTGTATTCTGTATATGGGGCAGGCATGGGGCGAGTGGCATTGGCTTTCTCGGGAGCCTTGCCCTTGTCGGCACCATCAGTTCCCGTCATGTCCGAGTGGAAACGCTCGGCAAGATAGCCGTCCTTGGGGTTGAGTTTTCGCAATGTGCCGTCCTCGGTCAGACGCTGTTGCAACGACTTTTCGATGAACTTGGCTATATAGTCGGCTGTACGGTCGCCACAGTCGAAGTGACCTCTGCCCGTATCGCAAAGGAAGGAGATGCAACTCTCGGGGTACATCATACGAAAGGCGAGTGCTGGGCGCACACGAGCCTCCCACCACTCATACTCGCCCTCAACCATCAGTCCTGGTATGCCGTCAATGTTTCGGTTGCGTCCCCACTCCACATTTGCAGCGCCAAAGCCACAGAGATTGGTGCGTGGAGCGTCGCCGTGGAATGAGATTATGCAGAGTGTGCGGTCGGCATTCCATGCTGCAAAGTTCCAAGGGAATGTAGCCTGTGCCGAGTGTCCTAAGGGGATGATTGGTGCGTGGGCTATCTCGGCATGTCCACTCTGGTCGGCAAGGCACGACATCAACGCCTCGAATATCTGCTGAGCGCCCGATGCCGGGTCCCAGTTGTTGTTGAATGCAGGCGCCACCCATACCATAGCCACACCAAGCTTCTTCATCTTGGCTTGGAAGCGAGAGTTCTTGTAGATAGTCTCCTCCGTCATGTTCTGCTGCGACAGAATGACGGCATTAACCTTCTTGCAGCCTTCGGGCACCCAGAGATAAGCCACTGGGGCCTTGCCCGTCTCGTTGGAGATGTAGCCACGCAGCTCCACCGACCATTGATACATACCTGCCCCACCCACGCCAACGGCATAGGCGGCAGATGCCAAGACGCCTTGCAGCACAAGGACTGCCGCAAGCACAAAGGAACGCATAAACGTATAAAGCGAATGTTTCATATCTATAATATTGTATTTATTATAATTCGAACGGGAGACGAGAAATACGTAAAAAGGAGGGTGTGTCTCTTGCGACTTTTGACACATCCTCCTTCTGCTTATTCTATTGAATTTGTTATATACACTTTAGTATTTAAACAAATCATCCATTGTTACCTCGCTTTGTATCATTCCGTATTGAGCATTCTTAACCAATCCATAAGTTGTAACAAATGTAAGATGAAGAGCCTTGTTCGTTCCTGTTACTTCACGAAACAACTCTCTCCTACTAACTATATGCTCAAGATAAGATGGAGTAATCTCAAAAGGCTTCATAGAGAACTTCATCTCGCAGAGATTTATCGTTTGGTCGCGTCTGTCTATAACCAAATCTATTTGAGCGCCTTCACGTCTTTTGCCATCAGCATCTATGGAAGGAAGTGTAGCCCATGAGCAAACAGATGTCTGTACTCCATCTATACCTAAAGCCCATTTGATTTGCTTAATATGATGAAGACACACCTGCTCAAAAGCATAGCCACACCAAGCACGATGACTTGGGGAGTCGATAGCATCTGTCCAAAATCTATCGTCCATACCATTAGCGTCCTTAATATAACGAAGGTGGAACAATGAAAATAGATCGGTAAGTTGATAAATGGCTTCCCGTTGTCTTTTGTTAAACGAGGAGTAGCGACGTATGAAATCACAATTACACAGATTCTCTAATATTTCAGATAGCTTTCCGTTGTCTGTAATACCACATTCTTGTATAATCTCTTGCCGAGTCATTCCCTTTGTCTTCTTTGAGAGTTGCTCCACTATCTTGCGATATACCTTGCTATCTCTAAACAATGATCTGAATAGGAAATCAAACTCTCTACGCAACTCACCATTCTCAACAAAAAACAAATTGTTGATGTTTTGGGCCAAACTCAGCTTGGGTTGCAACATATTCAAATAATATGGTGTTCCACCCAACATCATATAACATTCTACTATCTGATGACGATTGAACACAATACGGTTTTCTTGCAAGAAAGCCTCAGTCTCTCCTAAAGAAAAAGGAGCAAGATAGATACTGTGTGTCACACGGTTGTGCAATCCTCCCTTGTCACCCAATAACTTATTGACCATCCATGATGTAGCCGAGCCACATACTACCAACATAAGATTCTGGTCGGAAGCCCACTGATTCCAAAACAATTCTATAGCACTTATGAAATTGGAACGTGGTGTATCAAACCATGGCAACTCATCAATAAACACTACTTTTCTGCGCTCTCCAAGCGAAGCCAAATAGTCCTTAAGTTGAAAGAACGCTTCCAACCATGTGCTTGGGGTCTTCTGCTTCTTGCCTGAATAAGACTCCAATGTCATCTTAAAATTGAAAAGTTGGTCTTTCTTCGTGGCTTGATAAGCACCTGTAAAATAGAAATCAAACTTTTCTTTAAAGAACTGTTTTACAAGAAATG